>NZ_JAOQJF010000032.1:0-38632 GCF_025567195.1 Alitiscatomonas aceti
TTCATGGTGGCTTAAAAGTTGTACCCTAAAATATCAAATCGGATTTTTGAAATTTTCTTCAAAAAACACTTGACTTTTTATTAGCAGGCTTTCAGACCGGGCATGGCGGAGCAGCAGCCTGTCCCTGTACCGCCCAGCCGGATGGCCCTGCGTCCATATTTAAGCCGGTAAAACAACAGGGCAATGAAGATGAGGCTGCCCAGTATGCCAACGATCAGTTCGATGGGCAGTTCATAAGGAAAGATCACCACCCGGCCGATCATGTCGCACACCAGTACGAAAATGGCGCCGAACAGGGCAGTATCCACCAACGTGCCCCGGATCCTGTCCCCTTTATACATGGCCACCACATTGGGCACGATGAGACCAATGTAGGAGATGGAGCCGACAACCACCACGATGCTGGCAGTGATCATGGCAGAGATGGTAAGTCCGGAAAAGAGGACCAGGTTATAGGGAACTCCCAGGTTCCTGGAAAAATCCTTTCCCAGCCCCACAATATTGAAATGGTTGGCGAATACAAAAGCCAGCGCCACCAGCGGCACTGTCAGCCAGACGATCTCATACCGCCCCTTCAGCACCAGAGAAAAATGGCCCACCAGCCACGAGGACAGGGCCTGGGTCATTTCGTATTTATAGGCCAGATAACTGGTAATGCCGCCGATGACATTGCCGCACATGATACCCACCAGCGGGACCATCACCGCATCCTTAAACTGGATGCGCTGGATGAACCAGACGAAGATCCAGGTGCCCAGGATCGCTGCCGCAAAGGCAAAGAGCGCCCGGGTCCACAAAGTAGACGACGGCATGAACAGCAGCGCCAGCAGAATGCCAAGCTGGGCCGAAGAAATGGTGGCGCCAGTTGTGGGCGACACGAATTTGTTGCTGCACAGCTGCTGCATAATGAGTCCGGCCACGCTCATTCCCACACCGGTACAAAGAATCGCCAGCAGGCGCGGAAGACGGGATACCAAAAAGATCTCCCATAAATGCAGATTTCCTGACAGAAGCTCCTGCAGCGGCAGTTCAATCACGCCTATAAAAAGTGAAATAACGAACGCGACCAGCAGCAGGACCACAAGTAATACTGTTGAGCGATATTGTCTGATAGTATTGCCTCCTTTAATTAGTTTTAACTAACCTATGTATAAACAAAAAACGCAGATATTTTTGACGCAAAAGCAATCCTATCTTGCGTTACCCGCAGAGTATAGCACATCAGTTAGTTATATGCAACTTGTAAAAAGGACGATTCTATGACTGGGCATTCCTTGAATTTTAGTTGATATTGACAAAACAAGAACGAATGAAGCAGCCAGTGGACTGGCCCCGCAGGGCGGGAAAGGAATCGTCAGCCCAGCAGCTTCACCAGCCGTTCTGCCGCCTCCTTTGTATCCTCCGGCGAGCCGAAGGTGGAAAACCGGAAATATCCTTCCCCGCATGCTCCAAAGCCTTCTCCCGGCGTTCCCACTACCTGGATCTCCTGGAGCAGGTAGTCGAAAAACTCCCAGCTTCCCATTCCCCCAGGGCACCTCATCCAGATGTAGGGCGCGTTTTTTCCGCCGCAGTACCAGATCCCCAGCCGGTCCAGGGCCTCCATGAGCACCTTCGCATTCTTTTTATAAACCTGGATCCTTTCACGGACCTGCTTTTGTCCTTCCTCAGTGAACACAGCTGCTCCGCCTTTCTGGATGATGTAGGAGACCCCATTGGTTTTTGTTGTGCGGTTCCGGATCCACATTTCATTTAAGCGCATCCCATTCCGCTCCAGCTCCCTGGGGATCACCGTATAGCCCAGCCTGGTCCCTGTGAATCCGGCTGTCTTCGACAGGGAACAGATCTCAATGGCACAGGTTTTTGCCCCCTCTATTTCAAAAATACTATGGGGGATATCCTCGTCCTCAATAAATGCCTCATAGGCGGCATCAAACAGAAGAACCGCGTCGGTCCGGTTGGCGTAATCCACCCATTGCTTTAATCTCTCGCGGCTGAAGACCGCCCCCGTCGGATTGTTGGGGGAACAGATATAGATCACATCCGCCCGATCCCTTTCACCGGGCTGCGGCACAAAGCCCTCTGCCTCTCCCGATGGGATATGTATGATCGTATTGCCTGCGATGATATTGGCATCCACATAAGCCGGATAGGCTGGCTCCATGATCATAACCTTCTTGTCCCTGCCGAACAGATCGAGGATATCTCCCAGCTCGTCGCTGGCGCCGCTGGAAATAAATACCTCCTCCGGCGAAAGGTCCGCGTTCCTCTTTTTATAGTATCCGGCAATGGTCCTGCGGAGCTCCGGATCACCGCATTCCGGCATATACCCATGGAAAGAGGCTTTGACCGCCTGGTCGTCTACGGCCTTGTGAAGGGCCTGGATCACCGCGTCGCAAAGGGGCAGGGACACGTCGCCGATGCCCATGCGGTACAGATAGGCCCCGGGATGCTGCTCCAGATACGCCTTTGTCTTCTGTGCGATATGGTAAAACAGATAGGAATCCTTTAAATTCTTATAGTTGGTATTTGGTATCATTCCGTTCCTTCCTTTCTTCCTCCGATCTCCTCTGACAGCCTTCTTTCAAAACGGTCCTTCCGGAGGTCGGCCGGTATCTTTGTCGGATAATCTCCCTGGAAACAGGCAGCGCAGTAATTTTTGCTGCCTGTCAGCCCGCCCAGGCTTTCCACCTCCAGATAGCCCAGGGAATCCACTCCTATGAGCTTCGCGATCTCCTCTGTGGTGTGATGGCAGGCGATCAGATTTTCCTCTGAATCAATATCGGTCCCATAATAGCAGGGATGCAGAAACGGCGGAGCAGAGATCCTCATATGGATCTCTCTGGCTCCCGCGTCCCGCAGAAGCTTTACAATGCGCCTGCTGGTGGTTCCGCGGACAATGGAATCGTCGATCAAAACCACCCGTTTCCCTTCAATGACACTCCTCACAGGAGAGAGCTTGATCCTGACCTGATCCAGCCGCTCCCTCTGTCCCGGAGAGATAAAGGTCCTTCCGATATATTTATTTTTGATCAGCCCGATCCCATAGGGGATCCCGGACCGCTCCGAAAATCCCAGGGCCGCGTCCAGCCCGCTGTCCGGAACCCCGGTCACCAGGTCCGCGTCCACCGGATACCGCTCTGCCAGCAGCTCTCCCGCCCTTCTTCTCGATTCGTGGACCGATATGCCGTCGATCACAGAATCCGGCCTGGCAAAATAGATATATTCAAAAATACAGGTCTTCTGCCTCTGGGTTCCGCAGTGCTCTCTTCTGGATTCCACACCGTCCGGACGGAAGACCACGATCTCCCCAGGCAGAACATCCCTCACATACTCCGCCCCCACCGCAGACAGCGCGCAGCTCTCCGACGCGGCCACATAGGCGCCGTCCGGCATCCTGCCATAGCACAGGGGCCTGAATCCATATGGATCCCGCGCGGCGACCATTTTCGCAGAGGACATCAGTACCAGGGAATACGCTCCCTCCAGAGACTCCATGGCGCGGCTGACGGCCTCCTCGATGCTGGACGCTCCCAGCCGTTCTCTGGTGATCATATACGCAATGGTTTCCGTATCGCTGGTCGTATGGAAAATAGCGCCTGACAGCTCCAGCCTGTCGCGGAGCGTTAAGGCGTTGGTCAGGTTCCCGTTGTGGGCCAGGGCCATTTTCCCCTTCTGGTGGCTGACCTCAATGGGCTGGCAGTTGCTCCTTGTATTTCCTCCGGTGGTCCCATATCTCACATGGCCCACCGCCATGGTCCCTTCGGGAAAATGAGCCAGGGTATCCTTTGAAAACACCTCGCTCACCAGTCCCAGGTCCTTGTAAGAGGAAAAGACTCCATCGTCATTGACCACGATCCCACAGCTTTCCTGCCCTCTGTGCTGCAGGGCATAGAGCCCGTAATAGACCAGCTCCGCCACATTTTCTTTTTTGGCGCTGAGCACTCCAAACACGCCGCATTCTTCGTGAATTCCCATACTGCTCCTTTCTCCTGCCTCCATCCCCTATTCTACCGTAACCGATTTTGCCAGATTTCTCGGCTTATCAATATCGCAGCCCCGGTTCAGCGCGATATAATAGGCAAACAGCTGCAGCGGGACCACTCCCAGCACCGGCTGCAGGAGCGTATGGACCTTTGGGATCACAAATACCTCCGATGCCTGGCTGCCGATCATGTCCCTGTTCTCCTCCGTGGTCACTGCAACCACCTCCGCGCCTCTGGACCTTACCTCCACGATATTGGACCGCATTTTTTCCACCAGCGGCTCATAGACCGCCAGAGCAACCACCAGCGTTCCCGGCTCGATCAGGGAAATGGTCCCATGCTTCAGCTCTCCCGCCGCATAGGATTCCGAGTGGATGTAGGAGATCTCCTTTAATTTCAGGGAGCCCTCCATCCCCAGGGCGTAGTCCTGGTTCCGTCCGATGTAAAAGACGCTGTCATGGTTAAAATACCTGGCTGCCGTTTTCTGGTAAAGCTCCAGGTTTTTTAAGACCATACCGATCCTTTCATGCAGGCCATGAAGCTCCCGGACGATCTCCTGGTACTCCCCGTTTCCGATCCGGTCCAGCCGCCTGGCCAGATAAACGCCCAGCATGAGAAGAAGAACAGTCTGTGTGGTATATGCCTTTGTGGTCGCCACGGCGATCTCCGGCCCCGCCCACGTATAAAGCACATGATCCGATTCCCTGGCAATGGAGCTTCCCATGACGTTTACGATGGAAAGGACCTTCGAGCCCCTCCGCTTCGCTTCCCGGAGCGCCGCCATGGAATCCAGCGTTTCTCCCGACTGGCTGATCACGATCACCAGCGCCGACTCGCCCAAGAGCGGCCCGCTGTACCGGAACTCAGACGCGAGGCAGGCCTCCACAGGAATTCCCAGGAGTCTTTCCAGGGCGTACTTTCCGATCATTCCCACATGGTATGCGGAGCCGCAGGCCACAAGATAGATCCTGGAGATCCCCTTCATCAGGTCCCTTTCATCCTCCAGTTCCTCAAACACGATCTCCCCATCTGCCAGTCTCGGCTGGATGGTCCTGCGGACGGCCTCCGGCTGCTCCATGATCTCTTTTAACATAAAGTGGGCGTACCCGCCTTTTTCCGCTGCTGAAACGTCCCATTGGATCTGATGCTTTTCCTTTTCTAGAAAGCAGCCGTCCCTTCCAAGGATCTGCACATGGTCTGCCGTGACCACTGCCACCTCGTCATCCTCCATATAGGTGACCGTCCTTGTGTGGGCAAGCAGCGCGGTCACGTCAGAGGCAATATAATTTCCGTCTGCTCCGTAGCCGATGAGCAGCGGCGCGTCCTTTCGTACGGCGATCAGCTGCTCCGGGAAATCCGAGCAGAGGATCCCCATGGCGTAAGCGCCCTTGATGCGGTTTAAAACCTCATACACCGCGTCCATCAGGTTGGAGCTCTTCTTATAATAATACTCCAGAAGCTGGACAATGACCTCTGTATCCGTATCAGAGGCAAACACAACGCCTTTATGGAGCAGAGACTGTTTGATCTCCATATAATTTTCTATGATCCCATTGTGGACCACTGCAAGCTTCCCGCTCTGGCTCACATGGGGATGGGCGTTTACATCGTTCGGCTCCCCATGGGTCGCCCATCTGGTATGGCCGATGCCCACCTGCCCGGTCAGAGGCTTCTGGGCGGCCAGGGCCTCCCGGAGAACGCCAAGGCGGCCTTTGCATTTTTTTACCTGGAGCCTTCCCTCCGGCGATGCCACCGCGACTCCGGCTGAGTCATATCCTCTGTATTCCAGCCGCTCCAGCCCGTCCAGCAGAATGGGAACTGCCTCTGTATTTCCCGCGAATCCAATGATCCCGCACATAGTCCTACACCTCTTTTCCCTTCGCCTGCTGCAATGCGGCTGAAATAAAGCCTTTAAACAGTGGATGGGGCTGGTTGGGCCGGCTCTTAAATTCCGGATGGAACTGCACTCCCACAAAAAACGGATGGTCCGGCAGCTCTACGGCCTCTGCCAGCCGGTCGTCCGGAGAGACGCCGCTTATCACAAGTCCCGCCTGCTCCAGCTCCCTGCGGTACTGATTGTTAAGCTCATAGCGGTGACGGTGGCGCTCATGGATCAGTCCGGCACCATAGCACTCTTCCATTCTGCTTCCTTCCTTTATGCGGCAGGGATAGCTTCCCAGGCGCAGGGTGCCGCCCTTATGGATCTCCCCGCTCTGTCCCGGCATAAAATCGATCACCTTGTGCGCGCACTGTTCGTCGAATTCTCCCGAATTGGCGTCTGCCAGCCCCAGAACATTCCTGGCAAATTCAATGACCGCGATCTGCATCCCCAGACAGATCCCCAGGTAGGGGATCTGGTTTTCACGGGCGTATTCTGCGGCCAGGATCATTCCCTCGATCCCGCGGTTTCCAAACCCGCCTGGAACGATGATCCCGTCCAGTCCGCCCAGGACCCCGGCTGCCGTTTCCCTTTTGATCGTTTCAGAATCGATCCAGTGGATCCTCACAAACGCATTCAGTCCATAGCCCGCATGGTTCATTGCCTCCGCCACAGACAGATAGGCGTCATGGAGCTTTACGTATTTGCCCACCAGGCCGATATGTACCTCCTCTGACCGGCTCCGGATCTGCTCCACCATGGCTTCCCACTCGGCCAGATCCGGCTCCGGCGCATCAATGCGGAGCTCTCTGCATACCACATCCGAAAAGCCGGAGCATTCCAGCATCAGAGGCGCTTCGTACAGATTCGCCAGAGTCCTGTTTTCGATTACACAGTCCTCCTTTACGTTGCAGAACAGGGAGATCTTCCGGAAAATGGCCTCCTCCAGCGGTCTGTCTGTCCGGAGAACGATGAGATCGGGATTGATCCCCATGCCCCGGAGCTCCTTGACGGAATGCTGGGTCGGCTTTGATTTATGCTCCTCAGACCCGCTCAGATAGGGGACCAGGGTCACATGGATGAACAGGCTGTTCTCGTCTCCCACCTCCAGAGCGATCTGGCGCACAGCCTCCAAAAACGGCTGGGATTCAATATCCCCGATGGTCCCTCCGATCTCTGTGATCACCACGTCCGCATCTGTCTTTTTTCCCACGCGGTACACAAACTCCTTGATCTCATTGGTAATATGAGGGATCACCTGGACCGTGGAGCCCAGGTATTCTCCTCTCCGCTCTTTGTTGAGAACGTTCCAGTAGACCTTTCCGGTTGTCAGATTGGAGTACTGGTTCAGGTCCTCGTCAATGAACCGCTCATAGTGGCCCAGATCCAGGTCGGTTTCCGCCCCGTCCTCGGTCACATATACCTCTCCGTGCTGGTACGGACTCATGGTCCCCGGATCGACATTGATATACGGATCCAGCTTCTGGGCCGCCACCTTCAGGCCCCTGGCCTTTAAAAGCCTGCCAAGAGAGGCGGCTGTGATCCCCTTTCCCAGACCAGAGACTACACCTCCGGTCACAAATATATATTTTGTCATGACTGTTCCTCCATTTTCTCCGGCATTTCCGCCCCAGCAGCATCCAGGCCCATCTGCTCCGCCGCATGAAATCCCATCTGCAGATCCTCAAGTATATCCTCAATATGCTCGGTCCCTATGGAAAGCCGGATCGTATTGGGCCGGATCTCCTGGTCCGCCAATTCTTCGGGAGAAAGCTGGCTGTGGGTCGTGGTTGCCGGATGGATCACCAGGCTTTTCACATCCGCCACATTGGCAAGCAGTGAAAACACCTGCAGATTATCGATAAATTTATACGCAGCCTCTGCTCCTCCCTTAATATCAAACGTAAAAACAGATGCTCCCCCATTGGGAAAAAATTTCTGGTAAAGTGCGTGATCCGGATGGGACGGGAGCGACGGATGGTTCACCCTTTCGACCTGTGGATGGCCATTTAAAAATTCCACCACCCGTTTCGTGTTTTCCGCATGGCGTTCCAGACGGAGCGACAGCGTTTCGATCCCCTGCAGCAGCAAAAACGCCGCAAATGGAGAAATGGACGCTCCCGTGTCCCGGAGCAGGATCGCGCGGATATAGGTGACAAAGGCGGCCGGACCGGCGGCCTTTACGAAGGAAACACCGTGATAGCTTGGGTTCGGCTCTGCAATGGCCGGATACTTCCCCGAGACAGCCCAGTCGAAATTTCCCGAATCCACAATGAGGCCTCCAAGGGTCGTGCCATGGCCCCCAAGAAATTTTGTAGCAGAATGTACCACAATATCCGCTCCGTGCTCGATGGGACGGATGAAATACGGTGTGCCGAAGGTATTGTCCACAACAAGAGGAATGCCATGTCTGTGGGCAAGGGCCGCCAGCGTGTCGATATCGGGGATGTCGCTGTTGGGATTTCCCAGGGTTTCGATGTAGACCGCCCTTGTATTTTCCTGGATCGCAGCCTCCACCTCGTCAAGATCATGGATATTCACAAAAGAGGCCGTGATCCCAAAGCCGGGAAGCGTATGCTCCATCAGGTTGTAGCTGCCTCCATAGATTGTTTTCTGGGCCACAAAGTGGCCGCCGTTCTGTCCCAGGGCCTGCAGGGTATACGCAATGGCGGCAGCCCCCGAAGCCAGCGCCAGCGCTGCTGTGCCTCCCTCCAGGGCGGCAGCCCGCTTTTCCAGCACCTCCTGAGTGGAATTGGTCAGACGGCCGTAAATATTTCCGGGATCCTCTAGCCCAAATCGGGCCGCCGCATGGGCGCAGTCATGAAAAACATATGACGCAGTGGCGTAAATCGGTACTGCGCGCGCATCTGTGGCCGGATCCGGCATTTCCTGGCCCACATGGATCTGGAGCGTTTCAAATCTGTATTGTTTCATTATCAATTTCCTTTCCCCGTTTTATCTTACGCTGAATAACAGGTCCTCATAGGTGGGGAACGGCCAGTATTTCTTTGCCGTCATGGTTTCCGCACTGTCGCAGGCGACCCGGAGCTGCCCCATTTTTCCTAAAACAGTATCCCGGATCCTGCGGGATTCCTCTGCAATATCCCCAATGTCCTGGATCTCCAGCACAGCCTCCTGCAGTTCCTCAGACCGGATCATGATCTGATCCTCCAGCATTGCCAGCTTCTTCAGCAGCTCCGTCTCATAGCCGCAGGATAACGAGCTGTCCACAGCTTTCTTGGCCGCTGCTGTATGGGCCAGCTCCGCTGCGTACCCGCTCACCGCCGGAGCGATTTCCCTTCTCGCCATATCGATCATGGTGTTTGCTTCGATCAGGACCGTCTTGCAATAGTTGTCCAGCAGGATCTCGCATCTGGATCTCAGCTCCGCCTCAGAAAATACCTTATGGGACGTCAGCATCCTCACATTTTTTTCATCCAGAAGGTGGGGGATGCAGTCCGGCGTTGTCCGGTAATTCAGAAGCCCTCTTTTTTCCACAGCCTCCTTCAGCCATGCGTCGTCATAGCCATTCCCATTAAAAATGATCCGTTTGTGATCCCGGATGGTCTCACGGAGCGTTTCATGAAGCGCAGTCTCAAAATCCCCCGCCTTCTCCAGCCGGTCCGCATAGAGCTTCAGGCATTCTGCCACTGCACTGTTCAGCATGATGTTGGCACAGGCAATGCTGTTAGAAGAGCCCAGCATACGGAATTCAAATTTATTCCCAGTAAACGCAAAAGGCGACGTGCGGTTGCGGTCCGTCGTATCCCGGTTAAATTTGGGAAGAACATTGACCCCCAGCTTCATCTGTGTCTTTTCTGCTCCCGCATACGGCGTACCGGTTTCGATGGCCTCCAGGACTCCGTTCAGTTCGTCTCCCAGAAAGATGGACACCACCGCCGGAGGCGCTTCATTGGCGCCAAGCCTGTGATCGTTTCCAGCTGTTGCCACGGAAATGCGGAGCAGATCCTGATAGTCGTCCACTGCCTGGATCACAGCGCACAAAAACAGCAGGAACTGGGCATTTTCATAGGGCGTTTCCCCCGGAGACAGAAGGTTGATCCCCTTATCCGTCGCCATCGACCAGTTATTATGCTTGCCGCTTCCGTTTACTCCGGCAAACGGCTTCTCGTGGAGAAGACATACCAGACCGTGCTTTGCCGCCACCTTCTGCATCATTTCCATGGTCAGCTGGTTATGGTCCGTTGCGATATTGGTGGTGGTGTAAATGGGCGCCAGCTCATGCTGGGCCGGAGCCACCTCGTTATGCTCTGTTTTCGCCAGGACCCCCAGCTTCCAGAGCTCCTTATTCAGATCCTCCATATATGCGGCCACCCTTGGCTTGATCACTCCAAAATAATGATCGTCCATTTCCTGTCCCTTGGGAGGCTTCGCTCCAAAAAGAGTCCGTCCCGTGAACCGCAGGTCCTTTCTCTGCTCATACATTTCCCTTGTAATAAGAAAATATTCCTGCTCCGGCCCCACGGCTGTGCGGACATATTTTACATCGTCATTTCCAAACAGACGGAGAATGCGCAGGGCCTGCTTATTTAAGGCCTCCATGGATCTGAGCAGCGGTGTCTTCTTATCCAGCGCCTCGCCTCCATAGGAGCAGAATGCCGTGGGAATATACAGGGTTTTTCCCTTGATAAACGCGTATGAGGTGGGATCCCACGCCGTATAGCCTCTTGCCTCAAAGGTCGCCCGGAGTCCGCCGGACGGGAACGAGGACGCGTCCGGTTCCCCCTTGATCAGCTCCTTCCCCGAAAATTCCATGATCACCCCGCCGTCCGGCGACGGGGAAATAAATCCGTCGTGCTTTTCCGCCGTCACGCCGGTCAGAGGCTGGAACCAGTGTGTATAGTGGGTGGCCCCTTTGGCGGCGGCCCAGTCCTTCATGGCATCCGCAACGGCATTGGCTACGCTGATGTCCAGCTTTTCGCCTTCCTCAATGGTCCTTCTCAATGACAGATATACCTTTGAGGGAAGCTTTGCCTTCATCACCCGGTCATCGAATACGCTGCATCCAAAAAAATCCGGTACATTTTTCATACTATCGCTCCTCGCCTGTTGTTAAAAAAATGCAAAGGCAAAGGCGCCTCTGAGATCCTGTCTCAAAGACGCCTTTGCCTTTATGGGTTGCATCATACACCCCGGAAAAAAAATTGTCAATCCCTTTTTTATTTTTTTCTCTGCCCATTTCCCGCCAGCCCGGCTGAAAAAACCTTTTTATCTCTTGACAAACGCTCAGATCCACAGTATATATATTAAATATGAGCAAGGGCGTTCATTTTTACAGCAGTATATTTCTGCCTTAAAAATGGACGCCTCTTACGTTTTCAGCAGCAATCGTAAAGAAAGCAGGTAAGATTATGAAATATTCGAAAGAAGAAGTTCTCCAGTATATGCGGGAGGAGGACGTGAAATTCATCCGTCTGGCGTTCTGCGATGTATTTGGAAGGCAGAAAAATATTTCCATCATGCCGCAGGAGCTGCCCAGGGCTTTTGAGTACGGCATCGCCATTGACGCGTCTGCCATCACCGGCTTTGGCGATGAAAGCCATTCGGACCTGTTCCTCCATCCTGACACGGATACGCTGACGGCCCTGCCCTGGCGGCCGGAGCACGGACGCGTGGTACGGATGTTCTGCAGCATCACCGGTCTGGATGGAAAAATCTTCGAATGTGATACCCGCTCCCTGTTAAGGAGGGCCGTCCAGGACGCGGACAGGGCCGGATACCAGTTTTTCTTTGGAGCGGAGCAGGAATTTTATCTGTTCCGGCTGGACGACAACGGAACGCCCACCAAGATCCCCCATGACCACGCGGCCTATATGGATATCGCCCCCGAAGACAAGGGCGAGGATATACGCCGCGAGGTCTGCCTTATGCTGGACCAGATGGGGATCCTGCCGGAAAGTTCGCACCATGAGGAGGGGCCTGGGCAGAATGAGATCGACTTCCGCTATTCTGACCCTCTGACTGCTGCCGACAACTCCATGACCTTTCAGACCGTAGTAAAGACCATTGCCGGGCTGAACGGCATCTTTGCTGATTTCAGTCCCAAGCCATTGGAAAACAAGGCAGGAAACGGCTTCCATATCAACATGTCCGTAAAATCCTCCGACGGCGCCGACCATATGGATCCCATGATCGCCGGCATCCTGGATAAAATTTCAGATATGACCGTATTTTTAAATCCAACCGCCAATTCCTACAAGCGCTTTGGCAGCAATAAGGCTCCCAGGTACATCTCCTGGTCCAGTGAAAACCGCTCCCAGCTGATCCGTGTCCCGGCGGCCGTGGGTGCGTACCGGCGTGTGGAGCTCCGCTCCCCGGACCCGTCCGCAAATCCCTATCTGGCCTTTGCCCTTATGATCTATGCGGTCCTCGAGGGCCTTCAGGGCAGGCTGGTGCCGCCGCCTCCTGCGGATTTCAATCTGTACCGGGCAGACGCCTCTGCCCTTGCGGCTTTTAGACAGCTTCCAGAGGATCTTGAGGCTGCCCGCGCCGCCGCAGCCGGCAGCGCCTTTATCAGAAAATATATCCCGGAGGCCATATTAAAAATATACTGCGGCCAGTAGACCGGATTCCCAGAAGGAGGGTGAACCATGAGCTTAAGAGGACGTTCATACAGCATTCTCATCGTTTCCGCAGCCGGCTCCCTCACCTCCGCCTTCGCGGACCTGCTGCCCGAGGCAAGGTATTCCCCCGTCCGGACGGTATCAAGCATCAGCGCCGCCAGACGGGCGGCTGCGGCAAAGGCGTATGACTTTGTTATCATCAATTCCCCTCTGCCCGACGACATGGGCGTCCGTTTTGCCATCGATCTGTGCAGCAGCCGGCAGTCGGTGGTCCTCCTTCTGGTAAAAAGCGACCTGCATAACGGGATCCATGAACAGGTCACCGAATACGGCGTGTTCACCCTGTCAAAGCCCATATCGAAAACAACCATGACCTATGCGCTCAGCTGGCTTGAAAGTGCCAGAGAGCGTCTGAGACAATTTGAAAAAAAATCCCTGTCCATTGAAGAAAAAATGGCTGAGATCCGTCTGGTCAATAAGGCCAAGTGGCTTCTGATCAGCCAGCTCTCCATGAGCGAGCCTGAAGCCCACCGCTACATCGAAAAACAGGCCATGGACCGCTGCGTTACCAGACAGACCATCGCCGAAGAGATCATTAAAACGTATTCTTAAAAAGCGGAGACGCCGCCGTTCCCGGCAGCTCTCCGCTTTTTGCTTATTTATTCGTTCTCTTCTCTTTTCTCTCTTCTGTCATCCCTGCGCTCTCTGTCGCCGCGGCGTTCTCTGTCTCCGCCTCTTCTGTCCCCGCGGTCGCGTCTTTCCTCGCGTTTCTCCGGACGGGTCAGCTTTTCAAGATCCGCAGTCATGTCCTCCGGTCTCATGGTCAGGTTGATCCTTCCCATGCGGTCCACCTCGGTCACGCGGACGGTTACCACGTCGCCGATGTTCACAACATCCTCCACCTTGGCTACTCTCTTATCGGACAGTTTGGAAATGTGGACCATGCCGTCCTTGTTGGGAGCCAGCTCCACGAAGGCACCGAATTCCATGATCCGGACTACCTTACCGGTAAAGATCATGCCTGCCTCTACCTCGGTAACGATGTTTTTAATAATGGAAATCGCTTTGTCGATCATCTCCTGATCCGTGCCGCATACATTTACAGCTCCGTCGTCGGTGATATCGATCTTTACGCCGGTCTCAGCGATGATGCCATTGATCACCTTGCCCTGCTTTCCTACCACATCGCCGATCTTCTGGGGATCGATCATGATCTGGGAGATCTTGGGCGCATACTGGGAAAGCTGCTTTCTGGGCTCGGAGATCACCGGAGCCATTACATTGTCCATGATGTAAAGGCGGGCCTCACGGCAGCGGCGGATGGCCTCTTCGATGATCTGGCGGGTCAGGCCGTGGATCTTAATGTCCATCTGGATGGCGGTGATTCCCTTATGGGTACCACCTACCTTAAAGTCCATGTCTCCAAAGAAGTCCTCAAGGCCCTGGATATCTGTAAGCACCAGGTAGTCGTCGTCGGTCTCTCCGGTCACAAGACCGCAGGAGATACCGGCTACCATGGATCGGATCGGTACGCCTGCTGCCATTAAGGACAGGGAGGAAGCACAGATACTGGCCTGGGAGGTGGATCCGTTGGATTCCATGGTCTCAGATACAGTACGGATGGCGTAGGGGAACTCCTCTTCGCTGGGAAGTACCGGCAGAAGAGCGCGCTCTGCTAAAGCGCCATGGCCGATCTCACGGCGTCCCGGTCCTCTGGACGGCTTTGTCTCGCCAACCGAGAAGGACGGGAAGTTATAGTGGTGCATATATCTCTTGGTGGTCTCATTTTCATCCAGACCATCCAGACGCTGGGCCTCGGAAAGGGGAGCCAGTGTACATGCGTTTAAGATCTGGGTCTGTCCGCGGGTGAACATACCGGAGCCGTGGACTCTCGGTAAAAGATCCACTTCCGCAGCCAGGGGACGGATCTCGTCGATCTTACGGCCGTCCGGTCTCTTGTGATCCTTTAAGATCATCTTTCTGACTGTCTTCTTCTGGTACTGGTAAACAGCGTCTCCCACCAGCGGAAGCCACTCTTCATTTTCTGCAAACGCTTCCTCCAGACGCTCTGTGATCTGGCGGATGTTCTCCTCACGGGTCTGCTTATCGTCTGTAAATACGGCCTCTTCCATCTCCTCTGGCGGAACGATCTCCCGGATGGCAGCAAACAGCTCTTCCGGAATCGCACAGCTCTCGTAGGAGTGCTTTTCTTTTCCGCACTCGGCAACGATCTTGTCGATGAAGGCGATGATCTCTTTATTTACCTCGTCAGCCTTAAAGATGGCTTCGATCATCGTATCCTCGGGAACCTCGTTGGCTCCGGCTTCGATCATGATGACTTTTTCCCTGGTGGAAGCCACGGTCAGGGCCAGATCGGAAACCTTCTTCTGCGCCGCAGTGGGGTTGATGATGAACTCACCGTCGATGAGGCCCACCTGGGTGGTGGCGCAGGGACCGTCAAAGGGGATATCGGAAATGCTGGTGGCAATGGCAGAGCCCAGCATTGCGGTCAGCTCCGGGCTGCACTCCGGATCCACAGACATAACGATGTTGTCAAGGGTCACGTCGTTTCTGTAATCCTTGGGGAACAGAGGACGCATGGGGCGGTCAATGACACGGGCAGTAAGGACTGCGTTCTCAGACGCCTTTCCTTCTCTCTTTGTAAAACCTCCCGGGATCTTTCCGACTGCGTATAATTTCTCTTCAAATTCAACGCTTAAGGGGAAGAAATCGATCCCGTCCCTGGGTTTATCGGATGCAGTTGCCGTAGAAAGAACGACTGTATCGCCGTAGTGCATGAACGCTGCACCGTTGGCCTGCTTTGCCACACGGCCCACCTCAACGGTTAAGGTACGTCCGGCTAAGTCCATGGAAAAACTTTTAAACATGGCTTCGTCTCCTTTTCTCAATAAAATATAGTCTGGCAGAAGAAGCCGAAACTACTAAACGGCACAGGATCCGCTCCTGCGTCCTTTAGCGGTCTCGGATGTTTCTCCTGCCTGGTCAGATAATGGAAAGCACGTGTAAAAAGAAGGGCGGAGTCCATTCCTGGCCCCCACCCTTAGGTCTGTGATTACTTTCTGATGCCTAACTTTTCGATAAGAGCACGGTAACCTTCCAGGTCTTTCTTCTTCAGGTAAGCAAGGAGACCACGTCTCTGACCTACCATCATAAGAAGGCCGCGTCTGGAGTGATGATCCTTCGGGTTGTCCTTTAAATGCTCTGTAAGCTCTGCGATTCTGGCAGTAAGGATCGCGATCTGTACCTCCGGTGAACCGGTATCTCCTTCTTTTCTGCCGTACTCAGCAATGATAGCTGCTTTCTTTTCCTTAGAAATCATTGAAAGTTCCTCCTTAAAATATAGATGATATTCTTACCGGTCACTAAGTCCTGGCTGGAGTCGTCCAAAGACTGGGTGCCGGCGCTCACATACCATCTGATTATGGCATATTTCCGGGTATTTGTCAATACGGTTTCTGCCTGTTTATTTCTCGATCTGGTCCGGATAGGTCTCGCTCCATTTTGTAAAGCCGCCCTCCAGGGTGTATACCTTGCTCATGTCGTAGCCCAGTGCAGACAGCACGTTGGTGGTAGCCTGGGCGTATCTCTTACCGGAGTAGCATACCAGTACCAGGGTATCATCCATATCGCGGGTCGCCACCTGCATGGTGGAAACGCCGGCATTGAAGTCGCCCTCTTTAGCAGCATCCATATCGGCGGAAACAGCTCCCGGAATGTGACCCTCAGCGTAGTCGGCAGCCTTGCGGACATCAAAGAAGGTGTAGCCGTCAGCGCCTGCCTTCTCAGCGGCCTCCTCAACGGTCATGTACTGCATCTCCACGTCTTTTTCCGGAGCCTTGATCTCCTGGGCAACCTCTACCTCGTCAGCATAAGCTTTGGTCCATGCCTTGTAGCCGCCCTCCAGGGTGTATACCTTGCTCATATCATATCCCAGTGCAGACAGCACATTGGTGGTAGCCTGAGCATAGGATTTTCCAGAATAGCAGATGATCACCAGGTTGTCGTCGTGCTCGTCCACGATGGGCTGCATAGCTGTCACACCGGCCTGGAAGTCACCGCCCTTGGCTGCGTCCATGTCCACGCCTACGGAGCCGGGAACGCAGGAGGTCTTATGATCCTCTGCCTTGCGGACATCCAGGAAGGTATAACCGTCCTTTCCTAAATTGCTGTGGGCGTCCTCCACGGACATATACTGCATCTCCACATCCTTTTCCGGAGCCTTTACCTCTGCTGCCTTTGTCTCAGCTTCTTTGGACTCTGCTGCGGTGGTCTCCTCCGCCTTGGTCTCTGCTGCCGTTGTCTGGGCTGCTGTGGTTTCTTTTGCTTCTGTACCGCCGCCGCAGCCGCTTAACAGGGCCATGGTCATTCCGGCTGCCAGGAGCAGGGAAGTCATTTTTCTCATAATACGTATCCTCCAAAAAAAAAAAATTTTATGCATTTTGTTCCCTATATTTAAGAACGCCGCTATCGTACCATCAAAAAAAAGGAAAGTCAATGTCTGCCTGTCTCCTAAAGATTATTTGAATACAACCGCTTCTTCCATTATAAAAAACCTATACCATCTTTCTCCTGCCGGATTGACAAACATTTTTGCTGCCGCTATACTGGATTCCATGAAAAAGAAATGGATTCTCGTATCGATCACTGTGGCAGCGGTACTGGCGTACTGGCTGCTTTTTTCCGGGATTTCCGCAGATGAGCTGGACACGTTTATCCGCGGCTTCGGCCCCTGGGCCCCTCTGGCCTATGTGGCTGCCTTCACCGTTCTCCCGGCTTTTTTCTTTCCCGTGGCGGTGCTGGCCCTGGCGGGCGGCCTGTTATTCGGCTTCTGGGCCGGAGCAGCATACACCTTCCTGGGAGCTGTCTTAGACTGCACCCTTATGTTCTTCCTGGCAAGGCGGCTGGGAAAAAAACAGGTGGAGCGGATGCTGCGCAGCCGGCTGGGGGAACGGGCAGACCGCATATTTTCCTTTCTGGAGGGACGGAGGGGCTTTTTGTTCCTGGTCCTTCTGCGGCTGATCCCGGCATTCCCCTATAACCTCATCAATTATGCCTATGGCCTTTCTGCCATGGATTACAAAACGTATATCCTGGCCTCAGCCATCGGCATTATTCCCGGTACCTTTGCTTTTATCAACATCGGAGACCACATGCTGGATCTCTCCTCACCAGGATTCTGGACCTCCCTGGGGCTCATGGCCCTGCTGCTTTTTGTGACGGCCGCCCTGGGAAAGCTTTTATTTCCGAATGATGCAAAAATAAAAATAAACACGAATGGAGAAAAAAATGAAACAAAATAATACACAAAAAAAGCGCTCCGGCATACCCCGGCTTCTGATCCTGCTGGCCCTGGCGCTGTTTCTGATCGCCTATCTGACCCTTCCGGCTGTAAGCCGCCCCATCAATCGGGCAGCGGCGGTCCTGGGCTCTGCCAACGTGGACGCGGTGGTGGAATACATCCGGTCCTTCGGCGCCTACGCCATGGTATTTTCCTTCTTCCTCATGGTGTTCTCGTCGGTGGCTGCGCCGCTGCCGGCCTTCCTCATCACCCTGTCCAATGCCGCCATCTTCGGCTGGTGGCAGGGAGCCATCCTGTCCTGGTCCAGCGCCATGGCCGGAGCCGCCCTCTGCTTCTTCATCTCCAGGGGACTGGGCCGCGACATGGTGGAACGCTTCGCTGGAAAAGGCGCCCTGGCCAGTGTGGAAACCTATTTTGAAAAATACGGCTCCAGGACCGTCCTGGTATGCCGTCTCCTGCCCTTTGTCTCCTTCGATGCAGTCAGCTATTTTGCAGGCCTGACCCCCATCCGCTTCACCGCCTTTTTTGTGGCCACCGGCATCGGACAGCTTCCTGCCACTGTGGTCTATTCCTATGTGGGCGGCATGCTCACCGGCGGCGTCAAATACCTGGTGACCGGCCTTTTATGCATCTTCTCCCTGGGGATCCTGGGAACCATCTTTAAGCAGCTCTATAACGACCGCCAGGCAAAGAAAGCAGGAAACGCCCATGAATAGCTCTGGTATTCCGGGGATGGCCCTTCATCAGGCCATCTCCTTCTTTTCGCCCATGATGTCGGTTCCAGAAACGCCGGCCGTTTTCTGGCCCGGCTGTGCCCTTTTGAACCTGGATCCATCCATACTGAAAAAAACGCTGGAGATCCTTGCTCGGACGGAGCCAGAGATCCGGCTGGCAGCCGGCTGCTGCGGCCAGCCCTCTTTTTTCCTGTTTCCGGAAAAATATCCGGCATACAGGAAAAAACTGGAACACCGGCTGAAAAAAAGCGGGGTAAAAAGGATCTACACCGCCTGTCCCAACTGTACCCGCCAGCTTCATGGGATCTGCGGGATCCAGGTGATCCCCATCTGGTCCGTCCTGGCCGGGACCATGACCCGGAAGGACCTCTGCGGACCAGGGAAGGCATGCCCGGAAGCTGGAGAAACAGCGCCGCGCTTTATCTGGCACGATCCCTGTCCCACCCGGAACGATCCGGCCGGTCAGCAGGCGGTACGGGCCCTTTTACGTCTTTCCGGTATCCCGGTCATGGAGCCGGAGCATACCGGCCCCCGGACCCTGTGCTGCGGGAATTTCCATATGCTGCACACCCTGGAGCCGGAAAAAAGCGCCCGGATGCGGGCGCGGCGGCTGGAAGAATTTCCGGCGGACCGGATCATACTGAGCAGCTGCCAGGGCTGCCTTGGCTCCTTTAAAGGCCAGGGCCGGGAGACCCTCCATCTGCTGGAACTGCTCTTTGGGAAAAGCAGGAAACAGGGTTGGAAAAACAGGATCTTCGTTACCTTATGTCCCGGTATCGTTCTGCGATCTCGCTGATATCCACTCCGGCCCGGTACATCTGACGCAGCCGGTACATGTTCCACATGGTAAAAAGAGGAAACCCCTTCCGGTACCGGCGGCCGGAGGTGATAATACGGCCTGGAAGGAGCCGGATGGGGATGCCTCTCTCCTTCATCCGTAAGGAAAACTCATAGTCCTCCATAATAGGAAGCTCCGGAAAACCTCCCAGGGACAGGAACAGCTCCCTGCGGATCCATATGCCCTGGTCCCCAAAGGCAATGCCCCGTCTGGCCCGCCGGTTGGAAAAAAACGTATTGCAGCCCATGAACGGCCCGTTATAATCAAAGCCAATGTGGAAGCACCCCCAGGCGGCTCCCGCTTCCGCCGCCGCCTGGATCTGGCTGTGGGCATCCTCCGGCAGCCGGCTGTCGCAGTGGACAAACCATAAGATCTCCCCCGAAGCCCGGGCAGCCCCGTCATTCATCTGGGCAGCCCGGCCTTTGGGGCTTTTTAATACAGGAAACTCTGTCCCGATCCTCTGGACCGTGCCGTCTCTGCTGCCTCCGTCTGCAAACAGGATCTCCCAGTCCCCGGGAAGCGCCCTTAACTGGTCCATCATCCCGTTGATGGTGGAGCTTTCATTGTAAATAGGAAGAATCATGGATATCTTCATGCCAGAAAGTCCTTTCTCACATATGTATCCAGGATATAGGCCAGAAACTCTGGCTCCATATAGGCCTTCAGCTTCCGGAAGGTATCCTGGTTTACAAGGGCTCTTCCAGGCTCCGAATATTCCCGGAAGGCCATGGCGCACCAGGTCACTCCCCGCAGACAGGTGACCCGCAAAAACAGGGAGACCCGCTCCGGAAGCAGGCGGCAGTCCATGCGGTCCCCCACAAGGGTCCTGTACGTCTCCACGAACCGGCGCACCTCATCGGGACTCAGGATCACATCCGTCTTCCAGAAAGTGGTGGTAGGGGCCAGGAAATGGCCCAGATCCTGGGCAGGCTCCGAAACCAGGGGCTTTTCCCAGTCCACCAGAGAGCTGACGCCCTGGGGATCGATGAGAAAATTCCCTGAATTCAGCTCCGTATTCACCATACATAAGGGAACTCCCTCCCCTGCCTTTTCCGTCAGAGGAAGGTTTCCCGTCTCCTTTACCAGCTGCCGCAGGAGCGCTTCCACTTCTGGATCTCTTTTTTCCCAGTCATAATAATGCTGCACCATATCCAGGCATTCCTCATAAATGGCCTGGGCCGGGCAGGACGGCCGGATCAGACGGCAGCCCTCCGGCACCGGAACGCTGTGGATATCAGCCAGGATCCCGGCCGCCTCATCCATGTCCGTCTTATAGTCAAGCGTCCTTCCCGGAAGCCACTCCATCACCAGGAGCCCCTGTTCCCGGTCACAGAACAGGGGCTTTGGCGTCCGCCCGCTGGGGACCAGGTACTGGAGGGCCGTAAACTCATAGCCGATCTGGTCCTCCAGGTGCATCTGGCTGCCCGTATTGATCCGGAGCACCAGCTTTTTCCCTGTCCGCGGATGGATAAAGCTGTAATTCACATTATATTCTCCCTGGCCCAGGAGGGAAAACACAACCGGTTCCCCCTCCGAAAGCCCCAATGCGCCTAAAAACACGCGTCTTTTTAAATAAGAAGCCAACGGTTCCTTATGAATCATAACAGATGCCCCTCCTTTTTTAATGCAGCCAGAAACCGGCCCGTATGGCTGTCCGGGTCCGCCTGGAGGATCAGCCTTCTAAGATCCTCCGGCGTGTCCACGTCGCCGCAGTGCAGAGCCTGGCCCAGGGAGAGCCCGGCTTCCTCCGCTGCCCTTACCGTATTTTCATACACATTTCCTCCGCCATACTGCTGATCCTCAAAGACAGCCGTGCAGGGAGCCTTTGCCCCCACCAGATAATAGCCTCCGTCGGGCGTGGGCCCCAGGACCACATCAGAAAGATCCAGGGCATAAAAACCGCTTTCCAGGTGCTTCCGTCCCATCATCGGAAGGTCTGTTCCCGTGAGGATCACCCGTTCAAAGCCCAGGGACAGCACACGGCGCATGGCCGCATCCATCCGTTCTCCCAGGCTCTCTCCGGTCTGGGGAAAAAGCGCAGAAGCCATAGGAAAGATGTCCTTCAAAAGCGCCCAGTCCGGATCCGGCGCATAGGCCACAAAAAGTGCCGCGTCCAGTTCCCGGTACACCCTGGCCAGATCCTTTAAAAAGGCCGTGTGGAGCGCTGCGCACTGCTTTGGCGAAAGCACCGGAAGGAGCCTGGTTTTTGTAACGCCGGGTCTGGGGACCCTGGTAAAGCAGATGACTGCCCATCTCATGGCCGCTTCCCCAGCTTAAGATCCAGCCAGCCTCCATACATCTCCTTCCGGTAAGCCTCCAGGTCTTTTACTCTGGGCAGGTTTAAAAGACATGTATCCGGCGCCTGCTCCGTGACTCCCAGCCAGCCGCTCTGCATCCCCTTTTCCGTCACATAGCAGAAGGAAGGCGAATCCTCAAACAGCTCCGGGTGCAGAAGATACACCGATGCCACCACATCCCAGCAGTAGGAGGAGGCCTCTCCATTCCGCTCTGCCTTCACATCAAACCGGTATCCCAGCTTCTCTGCCAGATACCGGCCAGCTTCGTTCTGGCCCATGGCCGTATAAAATTCCTCTTTTGGAAGATAAGAGGGCTCCAGGGTATTGTTCCCTGTAAGGATGGATATATTTTTTCCATGGTTCAGGACCCAGGCCGCCGCCTCTGGATTCACAGAAAAATTCAGCTCGTCCAGATGGCTTCCATGGTACAATAGAGGCGCTGTATAGCCGCCCATGAGAACGATCTCCTTTAACCGGTCAAAGATCCCCGGGTCCAGGAGGCTGGCCCCATACAGATTCGTCAGAGAGCCAATGCCCACAAAAGAAAGCTCTCCCGGCTTTTTTCTGGTCTCCTCCACAATAAACCGTGCCGCATCGCTCACAGGCTCCTCTCCCTGGGAAGACCCACAGATCACCGGAAGGCGTTCCCAGCCAGCCTCCGAAAGCAGGTCCCTGGAAGCCCTGTATACCTGCTCTGTCGTCCCATTTCCAAAGGTACAGGTTACGGCCAGGACCTCTGCCTCCTGGGGCCGTCCCAGTAAATAAAACAGCGCCAGGGCGTCATCCATGGGATAACCAGGGATCCCCGCAGTGCTGTCACAATCAAAAATAATCTGCTTCATCTATGGCTCCTTCTTTGGTTTTTCCTTAACTATACCACGGCGTTTCTGCTCCTGTCCAGACCGCCCGTATTCATTCCATCGATACAAGTTCCGTTTCAGATAGTTATTCTCCATAGGCCGCCGGCAGTCGTTGACATTCCAAGCCCCAGCCTTTAGAATGGTTCCGGGGGAAAATCCGAAAAAACAAAAAAGTCCTTCCTCCCCCAAGGCAGAAAGAGAAATACTTCCTATGAAAAAGCTACAAAAGCTCCTGACCTTAGGCCTGGCAGCCGCCGGAGCAGCAGTCCTTCTGACCGGCTGCGGAAAAAAAGCCCTGGAGGACTCCGATCTGGAGGCCGCTTCCTGGGACCAGATCACCGAGGCCGCCAGGGATACAACCGTCACCTTCTACGGCTGGGGCGGCGACGAAAACAGGAATAACTGGTTAAACACTACGGTGGCCGATCATGTAAAAGAAAACTATGGCATCACCCTGGAGGTGGTGGGCATGGATATCAATGATATCCTCACCAAGCTTTCCGGAGAAAAACAGGCTGGATCAGAAAAGGGCAGCATCGACATGATCTGGATCAACGGCGAGAATTTTTACTCCGCCAAGGATAACGGCCTGTTATACGGCCCCTTTACCCATAAGCTCCCCAATATGGAGGCCTACGTCGATCTGGAGGATCCAGAGACCTTAAACGACTTCTGCATGCCCATCGAGGGCTATGAGGCCCCCTACGCCAAAGCCCAGATGGTCCTGTACGCCGATACGGCCGTGACCCCGGAGCTTCCAGAAAACGCCGCTGAATTCATGGAATTCTGTAAAAAATATCCGGGAAAGGTCACCTATCCGGCTCTTCCGGACTTCACCGGCAGCGCCTTTGTCCGCTGTCTGATCTACGAAACCTGCGGCTGGGAGCAGTTCCAGGATATGGAGGCCGATTACGATACAGTAAAAACCGCCATTGAACCGGCCCTCTCCTATTTAAGGGAGCTGAACCCCTATCTGTGGAACCAGGGAAAGACCTTCCCCGACTCCTCCACCACAGTGGACGCCATGTTTGCCGACGGAGAGCTGGTACTGGATATGAGCTACGGCCCCTTCTCCGTGGCCTCTGGAATTGAGGAGGGGATCTACACAGATACCACCCAGACCTTTGTCTTTGATAACGGCACCATCGGAAACACCAACTACATGGGCATTGCCTTCAACTCCCCCAATAAAGCCGGGGCTATGGTGGTCATCAACGCCATCTTAAGCGGAGAGATCCAGCTCACCCAGTATGCCCAGCTAAAGGAGCTGCCTGTGGTGGATCAGGATAAGCTTTCAGCCGAAGAAAAGGCCGCCTTTGACGCAGTGGAGCTGGGCCAGGGGATCCTTACCCAGGCGGAGCTTCTGTCCCACCGTCTGCCGGAAATGCCTGCCAGCCTTGTTCCTGTGATCGAGGAGATCTGGCTCAATGAAGTTGTAGGTAAATAAATGAAAAAACCTTTTTTTCTGTTAATTCCTTTTTTTCTGCTCATGGCTCTGGTGCTGGCGTCCATCTGGAACGTACTTACCCAGAGCCTGGGTTATATTCCGGCCTTTGGTCTCAGAGAGCCGACGTTTGGATACTACGCCCGGGTGTTAAAGGACCCGGGATTTTTAAGCTCTGTGCTGGTGAGCCTTAAGATCTCCGTCTGGTCGGCGGTGATCTCCACGGTCCTTGGCGTTCTGCTGTCCATGGCCCTCATCCAGTGCGGGAAACAGCGCGGCGGCCACGTTTTTGCCGTCCGGATCCCCGTGCTGGTGCCCCATGCAGTGGCGGCGGTGTTCATGATCCAGATTTTTTCCCAGACCGGGCTCCTGGCCCGCCTGGCCTTCGTCCTGGGCCTTCTTGAAGAACCAACGGCTTTTCCGCAGCTTTTATTTACGCCGTCCTATGGAGGGACCATCCTGGCATATATCTGGAAGGAGGCCCCCTTTGTGGCGTACTTCGTACTGGCCTTCATGGGCGGCATCCGCAGCTCTCTGGGGGAAGCGGCGGAAAATCTGGGAGCGTCTCCGGTGAAGAGCTTTTTCCAGATCACTCTTCCCTTAAGCGTTCCTGTGATCTCCCGGGCCTTCCTCATTATTTTTATCTTCGCCTTCGGAGGCTATGAGCTTCCCCTGCTCCTGGGCTCCACCCTGCCCAGGGCGCTGTCGGTGGAAACGTATCTGGCCTATACCCGGCCGGATCTCCTGGACCGTCCCCTGGCCATGGCCATGAACGGCGTCATGCTCCTGCTGTCCATTGTCATGACCGTCCTTTACAGCGCTGTCATGGACCGGGTCAGCAGAAAGATCGGAAGGATCCAATGAAAAAACATCGTCTCATGGGGCTGGTCCTTTCCGCCGCCCTGTTCAGCATCTTCCTCCCCATGGCGCTGATGCTGCTGTGGAGCGTGGCCGGCCGCTGGCCCTGGCCGGGACTTCTGCCGGAAACCTACTCGCTCCGCACTATAAAGGAGCTCCTGACCGGCTCTGCCAGCCTTCCCAGGCTTCTGTCCAGCAGCATCCTCCTGGCCCTCACCGTGGCCGTTCTCGGCACGGCAGTGGGCGTCATGACTGCCAGGGCCACAGAAAACTACGGCTTTCCAGGCCGTTCCCTGGTCCGGTTCGGCTCCCTTCTGCCGCTTTTGGTGCCCGGGACCGTGTTTGCCATGGGGATCCAGATCACCCTGATCCGCCTGGGGCTTTCTGATACGGTGGCCGGGGTGGTGCTGGTCCATCTGGTGGCCGCTGTCCCCTACTGTATCACCATCATGACCGATGTGACCAGGGCTGTGGGGACAGGACTTGAGGAACAGGCCATGGTACTGGGAGCCGGACCTGTAAAGGCCTTCTTCCTGACCACCTTCCCCTCCCTTCTTCCCGGGATCCTGTCGTCCATGAGCATGGGCTTTATCCTGTCTTACAGCCAGTATTTTACGACTCTGATGGTGGGCGGGGGCCGGGTAAAGACCATCGCCCTGGTGCTGGTCCCCTACATCCAGAGCGGCGACCGCTCCCTGTCCTCGGTGTACTCCACTGCCTTTGTGGGCTCGGCGCTCCTGGTCTTTTTTATTTTTGAGGGGATCATCCACCGGATCCAGAAAGGAGAAAGAAAACCGTGAAGCTGAAGATCGAATGCCTTTCGGCTGGATATGATAAGGATTTTGTAATAAAGGACCTTTCCCTGTCCGTGAACCAGGGGGAGTTTTTATCCCTCCTGGGTCCCTCGGGCTGCGGAAAGACCACGCTGATGAAGGCCGTGGCCGGGATCCTTCCGGCCCAGGGAGGGCGCATTCTTCTGGACGGTGAGGATATCACCAGCCTTCCCATCCACAAACGCGGCACTGTCATCGTCTTCCAGGATATGCGCCTGTTCCCCCACATGACCGTGGAGGAAAATGTGGCCTTTCCTTTAAAAATGCAGGGAGTTTCCCGGTCCGGGCGGCTGGAACAGGCCAGGGACCTGCTGGAAAAAGTCCAGATGGGCGGATTCCTGGACCGAAGGCCATCCGAGCTTTCCGGCGGACAGCAGCAGCGGGCCGCCCTTGCCAGGGCCCTGGCGGCCAGACCCCGGCTCCTGCTCCTGGACGAGCCCTTTTCTGCCCTGGACGAAAATCTCAGAGAGGATATGCGGAATCTTGTCCTTCAGTTACAGCGGGAATTCCATATGACCGTGGTCCTGGTGACCCATGACCGGGAGGAGGCCCTGTCCATGTCCGACCGGATCGCCCTGATGTTTTCCGGCCGTCTGGTCCAGACCGGAACGCCAAAGGAGGTATACCTCCGGCCGGAAAGCAGACTGGCTGCCGATTATTTCGGGGACTGCGTGTATATAAACGGAACCGTTTCCGGGGGAAGGTTCACCGGCGGTGGACTTGATTGTCCAGTTCCCTTCCTCTCCCAGGAATTCATCTCCCAGGCCATCCCCTTCCCGGCTGATGCTCCAGTGCCTGGCCCGTCTGTTCCCGACGGCCCCTGCCGGCTGATGCTCCGGCCCGGAAGCCTGGAGCCTGACCGGACGGGAGGATATTTTCTCACTGTGGAGCAGGTCTCCTTCCGGGGCGGCTCTGTCCTTGTATCCCTCCGGTCTGATGATGGGGACCTGTGGAAAAAGGCCTTCTCCGGGCCCGTGGACCTGGCCCCCGGAGACCGGATCCAGGCGTCGGTCCGCACCCAGGATGGGGTCCTGTTCCCAGCCTGAGGGAACGGGGCCTCTGGAGAACTTCCCATAACATAAAAAACTCCCGCAGAAAGCCAGCTTTGGACATCCGCTGGCTTCTGCGGGAGTTTTTCTCTTAAGCTCCAGGGCCTCCAGGTCCCGGCATCGGCTCTGGCGCCGGATCCGCAAATCCGGGACCAAAGCTCTCCTCGTCCCCTCCGGCCGTCACAGACGGACCCACAGGGCCTGGCACAGCCGGGGCCGTTTCCACTGGAGACGCCGGAGTTTCCTGGGGACTGGATTCCTCCGGAGACGCTCCGCCTCCCGGACCATCCGTATTTCCCTCCGGAAGCTCCACGCTGGGACCCACCGGCTGCTCTACCGGCGGCTGGGTCTGCTCCGGTGCCGGTGCGGCCGTGTTCTCCGGCGCAGCCGTGGAGGCGGCTGTGGAGGCCGCAGTGGTTGCTGCCGGTTTTTCCGCCGGAGCCGTTTTTTTGGACTCTGTACCGGCCAGGTGGTAGCAGAGCACCGGATCTCCCTGGGAGATGTTTTCAAAGATCGTCTTGGCCGCCTTAGGCGGAAGGTTGATGCAGCCGTGGGAGCCGCCGGTCTTATAGATCGTCCCGCCGAAGCTTCCTCTCCAGCTGGCGTCATGAAGGCCGATCCCGCCGTTGAAGGGCATCCAGTAGGATACAGGCGTGGCATAGCCCTCTCCCCGCAGGGTGGCGTTCCTCTGCTTATAGGTCAGCGGATACGCGCCGCCCGGTGTGGCCCAGCCTCTGGATTCGTTGCCGGATACAAAGTCTGTTTCCACCAGAAGCTCTCCGTTTTTATAAAAATACAGATGCTGGGCAGTCAGATTGATCTCCACATATGTACTGCCGTAATCATTGGCCCCGCGGCTGGCAGCCTTCTGGCTGTATTCCGGCTCCCTGGTCTGCTGCTCTCCGTTTTTTATGATGGAGAGCACCGCCGCCGTCTCCGCCGCCTGGCTGATCTTCCAGCCGTAATGGCCTCTGGAGATGGTCACATCCTTTCCGTAGGACGTTTTCAGGGTCTTTGTTTTATAGGCTGTGTCATACTTTCCCGCCAGTTCCTTTACGTAAGCAGCCGCCTGGCTTTCATCCAGGGTGACGTTTCCTCCGTCCACTGTGATCCACTGGCTGATGGTATCTCCGTCCAGCACTTCCCTGGCATCCCCAAAGGTATGGGTCACCACCGCGCCCACATACCGGTTCATCTCTGCTGCGGCCGCGTTGAGCCCCTCGTCCGTCTCATCCACCGCCGGTTTTGTATAACAGCCCTCTGCATCCAGGTCCACCTGATCTGAGAGACTTACGATGGCCGCGGCCACCGCCTTCTCCACCTGTTCCTCCACCAGCTCCGTTCCCTGGACTGCCGGAACCACCGAGTAGCTCCTGGTCCCGCTGTCATACTCGGAGATCCGGGCATTTTCCGGTTCCCTCATCTGATCCGGATCCATAAACGGAAATTCCCGGACCGCTTCCTTCAGCTTTTCGCCGTCAAAGGCGATCATGGTACGGATCTCATGAGCCGGCCCCTCCTTCAGATACCGGATCCACTGGCCCGGCTCCTGCTCCTCCAGAAGCTTTTCCAGACTGCCGTCAAATTCTGAATGAAGGCCAATCTCCTCGGTTCCAATGGTCCCGCTGGCCCCGTCCCGGGCCTGGACCGTCAGCGTATAGCCGGAAAGCCCGGCCTCGATCAGGCTTTTGACCTCCTCCACGGTCTTTCCGGAGGCGTCTATGCCATTGATGGTCGTGTTGGGGAAAAACGCCGTTTTATACTTTCCCGTTTCCAGGAAGTAATATCCGGCCCCGGCCGCCGCCAGGACGGCGGTCCCAATGACGGCTGCCAGAGCGATCCGGCCGGCCTTTTTCTTCCCTTCCGGAGCGTCCGTCCGTTTCCGGCTCCTTCCCCGGAGCCTTCCGGTCTGGGGCGTTTCCGGGGAAAGGCTTTCCGCCTCTCCTTCTCTTTCCTTCTTTTCTTCCATAATTTCCTTCCTAAACTTCCCGGTTCCCTAGGATCTCAGCCGTTTCTGGACACCGTCGCCCAGGAAGCGGTACGCCGCTGCCGCCAGAGGTACTCCCAGGAGCATCCCTCCTACGCCCAGCACGCCGCCGCCAATGGTCACAGCCGCCAGGACCCACATGCCCGGAAGGCCGATGGACGAGCCCACCACTCTTGGGTAGATCAGGTTTCCTTCGAGCTGCTGGAGCAGTACCAGGAAGATGATAAAGCCCACCGCCTGGATGGGATTCACCGTAAATACCATAAATGCACCCACAGCCGCGCCGATATATGCGCCCACCACCGGGATCAGGGCTGTAACGCCCACCACAGCGCCGGTCATCACCGCATAGGGGAACCGGAGCAGAGTCATTCCCAGGGCACAGAGGGTTCCGATGATCACTGCCTCCATGCACTGGCCGACGATAAAGCTGGTGAACACCTCATGAAGCGTCTTAAGGGCGTAGCAGACTGTATTCCGCACCCGGTCCGGCAGATAGGCCCGCATGATCCGGTCGCCCTGGGATGCCAGCTTTTCCTTGGAACTTAACAGGTAAACGGCAAAAATGGAACCGATCATAAACCGGGCTGCCGTTCCGATGACCTTGGAAAATACCAGCACAACGGAATTGAAGATCCCTCCGGCTCCTGTAAGCAGGATGTTCACAGCCTTCTCCATCATGTTCTTCCAGTCGATATCTGCATTTTCCAGGTACGTCTGGATCTCTGGCATTTCCTCCAGATGGGCGATGGCCCACAGCCGGATCTCCTCGATCACCGGCGGGATCTCATCTGTCACCAGCCGGATACTGGAAACCAGCTCCGGAACCACCAGATACACCACTCCGGCCATAATAAGCACCAGGGCCAGGAATGATAACAGGATGCAGACCGGCCGTCTGAGCTTTATGAGGAACCTCCGCTTTGTACCCGGAAACCAGAACCGCTCGATCCTTTTTAACAGGATATTGAGCACGTAGGCGATGACGCAGCCCACCAGCAGGGGAGCTGCCGCCGAAAATGCCAGGGAGAACACAGATGCGATCCTGTCCGCATTCTTCAAAAACAGACACACCGCCGCAGCAATGAGCCCGATCACACAATACGTTCCGATCTGTTTTTTACCCATCCGCCTTTCCTTTCTCCTGGACAATCCAGGAATCCCGGAAGATCTCCCGGCATTTTCCTATATCATGATCCAGCTGGGCCTTTAGCTGGCCGATGGAATCAAACCGCATCTCCGGCCGTATAAAATCCAGAAGCTCCACCCGGATCTCCTTTCCGTAAAGATCTCCATCAAAATCATAGAGATACGTCTCCACTCCCACAGGATTCTCTCCCTGGATCGTGGGCTTTTTCCCAATGTTCGTAAGACCGCCGTAGGTCTTCCCGTCTGCCGTCACCCGGGTCACATAGACGCCGAATCTGGGCAGATGCTTTTCCGGCGGCGGAAGCAGATTGGCTGTGGGGTAGAGCTTTTTATGGCCGATGGATCTTCCGTGGGTCACGGTCCCTGTGATGAAATAATCATAGCCCAGGAGCCGGTCCGCTTTTTTCACATCGCCCTCCTCCAGCATCTTCCGCACATAGGTGCTGCTGATGATGGCTCCGTCTGTGTCCCGTTCCTTTTCTACCACAAAAAACTGGTAGCCATATTCCGGCGCCAGTTTTTCCAAAAGAGCCCTGTCTCCTGCGGCCTTGTAGCCAAAATGACAGTCCGGCCCGGTGATGATGACCCTGGCGTTCATCTTTCCCGCCAGGATCTCCTTTACAAACTGCTCCGGGGCCATGTGGCATACTTCCTGGTCAAAGGGATATTCCACCAGATAATCCACCCCGGCCGAGCGCAGGAGCTCCATCCGCTCCCGGTTGGTCATGAGGACAGTCTGCTTCCGGCCGCCCACCAGGCTCAGGGGCGGCGTGGAAAACGTGAACATCGCCACCTTTAAGCCCTTTTCCTTCCAGCGGACCATTTCCCTCACCAGCTTCTGGTGGCCCACATGGAGACCGTCGAACTTTCCGATGCTGACCACCGTCGGTTCTGTGATCTGAAATTCTTTTGTTTCTGCAATATACTGCATGCCGTCTCCTTATGACAAAAAGATTTTTACCGGATAAAACATGCGTTTTTCCTCAGAAAATCTGTAAATACCAATGAACAGCCCCGTGCTGTCGTAGACCCGGAAGGGATCTTCAAGACTGGCTTCCCCGTCCATCTGGAAGCGGAAGGGATTTCCGTTTCTCAAAAGACGGTCCATGGACGCATCCCCGGACCGTATCTCTTTATAACCGGAAAACACAGTTTCCACCGGCAGCACCGCCTCCTCCAGCCGGCCCGTATCCTTCAGGGCCTGGAGCTCATCCAGGGTCCGGCTGTCCTCCATCCGGAATCCGGCGGCCCTGGTGCGCAGGAGCTTTTTCATGCACCCGCCCACAGCCAGCCTTTCTCCGATGTCATGGCAGAGGGTCCGGATATACGTTCCCTTGGAGCAGGAAACGGTCATGACCACCTCCGGCAGCCGGATGGAACGGATGGTGATGTCGTAGATCTTCACCGGTCTGGGCTTCCGCTCCACCTCCACGCCCTGGCGGGCCAGATCGCAGAGCTTCCTTCCGTTGACCTTCAAGGCCGAGTACATGGGAGGGATCTGGTCATAATCCCCCACAAAGCATAAGACGGCCTCCCGCACGGCCTCCTCCGTCAGTCCGGAAGCGTCCGTTTCTGAAAGGACCGTCCCTGTGGTATCCTGGGTATCGGTCTCCATACCCAGGAGCAGGGTGGCCTCATACGTCTTGTCCCGGTCTGTCAGCATGTCGCAGAGCCTGGTGCCCTTTCCCACGCATACCGGCAGGACGCCTTCGGCCTCCGGGTCCAGGGTCCCCGTATGGCCCACCTTTTTCTGTCCCAGGATCCCCCGCATTTTAGCCACCACATCAAAGGACGTGAAGCCCTTTTCCTTATATACGTTTATGATGCCGTCGTACATTTTAAACCCCAGTCTGTTCTTTTTCTTCGTCCCACTGGATCCGGATCTGTCCGTCCACCTGGCGGATGATCTCCTCCACTGTACCGGTCATGGTACAGCCCGCGGCCTTTTTGTGGCCGCCGCCGCCAAAGGCCAGGGCGATCCGGCTCAGATCCAGCTCCGTATTAGTCCGGAGGCTCACCTTATACTCCGACGGATTCCCTGTCTCATAAAGGAGGATGGCGCACTCCACTCCGGTCACAGACCGGAGAAGATCCACGATGCCGTCGGTGGACTTCACCGTACAGCCGTTTTTCTTAAGCTCCTCCTGGGTCACCACCGTGTAAATGCAGCGGCCGTCCTCAAAAAGGACGCTGTCCAGCATGGCCTGGCCGTGGACCCTGGTCTGACCGTAGCTCTTCTGGTAAAAGCTTCCGTCAATGATCTTCGGGAAATCGATCCCCTGGTCCATCAGATATCCGGCGATCTCCATGGTCCTCCGGGAGGTGTTGGAATATTTGAACACGCCCGTATCATGGACGATGCCGGTGTACAGGCACTCTGCCACGGCCTTCCCGATCTTATCCTGGTCCAGGAGGCCGTAAAGGACCTCGCAGGTGGAGCTGGCGCTTCCGGCGATCACATTGACCCGGGCCAGGCCCTGGTTGGTGATGTGATGGTCGATGCACAGGCTGTCCGCCGCCGTTTTCAGATAGGGAGCAAATTCTCCCAGGCGCTTTTCGTCGCTGGCGTCCAGGGTAATGCAGAGATCAAAGGTCCGTTCCGGCTCAAATCCGTGTTTCACCTGGCCGTAGCCCTTTAAATATCCGAATTTTGCGCCCATGGGCTCCAGATATACGGATACCCTAAGCTCCCCGTAGTTTTCCGTCAGGTAATTATACATGGCCAGACAGGAACCGATACAGTCCCCGTCCGGATTCACATGGCCTAAAATGGCCACTGTTTTTTTATCTTTCAGCACATCTGTCAGAATTCCCACTGGGCAGACTCCTTTCCTGGGGCAGGACCTTACCTGCCGTCCTCTGTCTCCTCGCCGTTTTCCTCATCCCGGTCCGTCAGATCCTTTGTCACATCGTCGATGAGCTTCGACATGCGGACTCCGTATTCGATGGACTGGTCCAGGATAAAGGAGATCTCCGGCGTATTCCTAAGGTTCACCGCCTTTGCCAGCTGGGTCCGGATAAAGCCCTCGGCGCTCTTTAAGCCGCGGATGGTGTCCTTAGCCTGCTCCTCGTCTGCAAGAACGCTGATATACGCCTTGCAGTATTTCAGATCCGGCGTCACCTGGACTAAGACCACGCTGGTCATTGGATGGATCCTGGGATCCTTGAGCTCTGAGCGGATGATATCGCTCAGAGCCTTCTGGACCTCCCCGTTGATTCGTGTATTTTTAATGCTGTTCTTTCTCATGATACTCCTTCTTTACTATCTCGGAACCTCTACCATGATATAGATTTCGATCATATCGTCTTCCTTCAGGTCGTTGAAGCCTTCAAATACAAGGCCGCACTCGTAGCCTGCGTTGACCTCCTTCACATCGTCCTTGAAACGCTTTAAGGAAGCTAACGGTCCCTCGAAGATCTGCTCGCCCTCGCGGGTGATGCGGGCCTTGGAGCCGCGGGTGATCTTTCCGTCCAGGACATAGGAACCGGCGATGGTACCCACGCCGGATGCCTTGAAGGTCTGGCGCACAATGGCATGGCCGGTCACCTGTTCTTCGTATACCGGATCCAGCATGCCCTTCATGGCAGCCTCCACATCCTCGATGGCCTGGTAGATCACGCGGTACAGACGCATATCCACCTTCTCCCGGTCCGCAATGGACTTGGCGGTGGCGTCAGGACGCACGTTGAAGCCGATGATGATGGCGTTGGAAGCGGAAGCCAGGGTCACGTCGGATTCGTTGATGGTGCCGACGCCGCCGTGGATCACCTTTACCACCACTTCTTCGTTGGAGAGCTTCACAAGACTCTGCTTTACTGCTTCCACGGATCCCTGTACGTCTGCCTTTACGATGATGGGCAGTTCCTTTACATTTCCTGCCTTGATCTGGGAGAACAGATCGTCCAGGGATAATTTTGCCTTTGTATCTTCAATTAACTTGTTCTTTCCTTCTGTGATGAAGGTCTCAGCAAAGCTTCTGGCCTCCTTCTCGTTCTGGAGAGCCACAAATACCTCGCCGGCGTTGGGAACGTCGTTGAGACCCAGGATCTCCACCGGAGTGGACGGGCCGGCTTCCTTCACACGGTTGCCCTTATCGTCCATCATGGCGCGGACTCTTCCGTAGCAGGAACCTGCGGCGATGGAATCGCCCACCTTTAAGGTTCCCTTCTGTACAAGGACAGTAGCCACGGGACCTCTGCCCTTGTCTAACTGTGCCTCGATCACAAGACCTCTGGCCTTCCGGTTGGGGTTGGCCTTTAATTCCTTCACCTCTGCCGTTAAGAGGATCATCTCCAGAAGCTCCGGGATGCCCTCCTTTGTATGGGCGGATACGGGAACGAATACGGTGCTGCCGCCCCAGTCCTCGGGGATCAGCTCATATTCGGAAAGCTCCTGTTTTACACGCTCCACATTGGCGCTGGGCTTATCGATCTTGTTGACTGCAACAATGATCTCCACCCCTGCGGCCTTGGCATGGTTGATGGCCTCCACGGTCTGGGGCATTACGCCGTCGTCGGCTGCCACCACAAGAATTGCGATGTCCGTAGCCTGGGCTCCCCTCATACGCATGGCGGTGAACGCCTCATGGCCCGGGGTATCTAAGAAGGTGATCCTCTGGCCGTTGGCCTCTACCACATATGCACCGATATGCTGGGTGATGCCGCCTGCCTCCCTGGAAGTCACATTGCTCTGGCGGATGGCGTCCAGAAGAGAGGTCTTACCATGGTCAACGTGACCCATGACGCAGATGACCGGCGGTCTGGAAACCATGTCCTTCTCGTCCTCCTCTTCCTCTCTTAAGAGCTCCTCGATCACGTTGATCTTCTTTTCCTTCTCACAGAGAACATCATACTCCATGGCGATCTCCTCAGCCTTCTCAAAGTCGATCTCCTGGTTGATGGTCACGATGGTCCCCTGTAAGAACAGTTTTTTCACGATGGCGGAGGGCTGTAATTTCATCTTTTCAGCCAGCTCCTTAATGGTGATGGTCTCCGGGATCACGATGGTCTTGATCTCCTCCACCTTGGCCTCAGCCTTCTTGGGCTGCTGCATCACGGGAGCCTTAACGCCCTTTCCGCCCTTGGCGTTCTTGCCTCTTAACTCCTCGTCCCGGTCCTTTCTGGCATCATGCTCTTTCTTATAAGCATTCTTGCTGGCCTTGGTGTTCTGCTGCTTCTGGGCCATGGGGGTATCGAAGGACGGCTTGGGGATGTTCAGTCCGCCGCGGCCGTCGCGGCCTCCCTGACGGTTTCCGTCTCTCTGGCCATCGCGGCCATAGCCTCCCTGACGGCCGCCGTCACGGTTATAGCCTCCCTGGCGGTTTCCGTCTCTCTGACCGTCGCGGTTAAACCCACCCTGGCGGTTCCCGTCTCTCTGGCCGTCGCGGTTATAGCCTCCCTGGCGGTTTCCATCTCTCTGGCCGTCGCGGTTATAGCCTCCCTGGCGGTTTCCGTCTCTCTGGCCGTCGCGGTTATAGCCTCCCTGGCGGTTCCCATCTCTCTGGCCGTCACGGTTAAACCCGCCCTGACGGTTTCCATCTCTCTGGCCGTCGCGGTTAAACCCACCCTGACGGTTCCCGTCTCTCTGGCCGTCGCGGTTAAACCCACCCTGACGGTTTCCATCTCTCTGGCCGTCACGGTTAAACCCGCCCTGGCGGTTTCCGTCTCTCTGACCGTCGCGGTTATAGCCTCCCTGGCGGTTTCCGTCTCTCTGGCCGTCACGGTTGTAGCCTCCCTGACGGTTCCCATCTCTCTGGCCGTCGCGGTTATAGCCTCCCTGGCGGCTTCCCTGGGGCCTTGCCTCTGTCTGGGAAGCGGCCTGCACCGGAGCCGTCTCTGTCTCCTGGACGGGAGCTGTGGTCTGTTCCTTCACCTCTTCCGCTGGAGCTGCCTTGGGCTTCTGGGCCGGAGCAGAGGTTGTAGGACGCACCTGCATGCCTGGTCCTGTGGATCTCTGGTTTCTGGCTCCCTGTCCCTGGCTTCTGCCGCCGCGGCCCTTCTGGGTGCTGTTCTGGGGACGGTATACGGCTGCGATCCGCTTCTTGGCCGGAGCTGCCCCTTCCTTATTCTCGCCGGCGGGCTGGGTTCCGGCTCCGTTTGTCATACTGCTGTTTTCTTCCATATTATTCTTCTGCAACGTATCTGTAACCTCTTTATTCGTCTTTCCTAAGTTCTTAGCTAAATCGTTATCCCTCACACTCACTACCTCCGTTCATACAAAGCTGTTTCTTCATGGCCTCGGAAAAGCCTGCGTCCTGCACAGCCAGGGAAGCACGCATCTCCCTGCCGGTGGCGTGGCCCAGCTCCTCCTTGCTTCCGAATTCAAAATAGGGGACCTCATAGTAAGTACACATATTCCGGAACTTCTTCTTTGTATTTTCCGACGCCTCTTCCGAGACAATGACCAGGTATGCTCTCCCGGATTTCACGGACTTCTCCGTGGAAAACTCTCCGCTCTGCACCTTTCCCGCCTTGGCGGCCAGGCCCAGAAGGCCAAAAACCCTGCTTTTATTGATCAAGCTGCTCCATCTCCTTTTCCAGACTTTCATATACCTCTTTGGGGATCGCCATCTTAAAGGAGCGCTCCAGCCCTTTTCCCTTCACGGCCTTTTTAAAGCAGTCCATGGACGGACAGAGATATGCACCCCGCCCATTCTTCCTTCCAGTGGCGTCGATGGTGATCTGACCGTCCGTTGTCTTTAAAACCCGGATCAGATCCCGTTTGCTCTTCATTTCTCCGCAGCCGATGCACTGTCTCTGCGGAACTTTTTTTTCCGTACTCACTGTAAGATCACTTCTCTCCTATTCTTCGGATTCCTCCTGGTAGTCTTCCTCTGCGGGAACCTCATAGCTGCCTTCAGTTTCAAACTCGCCTTCAAATCCGTCTTCATATTCGCCGGACTCCAGGGCATCAAACAGGCCCATTTCCCTTGCCTGGGTCTCGCTCTTAATATCGATCTTATAGGTGGTCAGTCTCGCCGCCAGCCTTGCGTTCTGTCCTTCCTTGCCGATGGCCAGAGATAACTGATAATCCGGAACGATGACCTGTGCCTCCTTCGCATCCTCATCGGCCACAACGGAGATCACCTTGGCAGGACTCAGGGCATTTTCGATCAGGAAGGCCGGGTTGTCGTCCCAGTTGATGATGTCGATCTTCTCGCCTCTTAACTCATTGACAATGGCGTTGACTCTGGCTCCGTTTAAGCCGACGCATGCGCCCACCGGATCCACGTTGGGGTCTGTGGTGCTCACTGCGATCTTCGTTCTGGAACCGGCCTCTCTGGCAATGGCGCGGATCTCGACCGTTCCGTCCCGCACCTCGGCGATCTCCGCCTCAAACAGGCGTCTCACCAGGTCCGGATGGGTACGGGATACGGAGATCCTGGGTCCCTTGGGATTATCCTTTACCTCCAGGATATAGACCTTGATCCTCTCCGTGCGCTGGAATACCTCGCCCTTTACCTGTTCGGATTCCGGCAGGATGGCGTCGATCTTTCCAAGATCCACACTGACGTTCCGTCCGATATAACGCTGCACGATACCGGTCACTACCTCCTTCTCCCGGCACTGCCACTCGTTTAACTGGGATTTCCGGCTCTCCTCACGGATCTTCTGGAGGATCACGTTTTTGGCGTTCTGGGTGGCGATCCGGCCGAAATCATGGGAATCGATGGGAATCTGGACAATATCGCCCAGGTCGAACTTCGCGCCCTTCATTCTCGCGTCTGCAAGGCTAATCTGGGTCACCGGGTCTTCCACATTTTCCACAACCTCTTTTTCTGCATAAACAGAATAGTCGCAGCCCTCGCGGTCAATGATCACCTTCACATTGTCCGCTTTCCCGAAATGGTTCTTACATGCCGTAAGAAGGGAATTCTCGATGGCCTCCAGCAATGTGTCTTTGCTGATGTTATATTCCTTTTCCAGCACCGTCATTGCTTCCATCAGTTCCTTGTTCATCTTTTATCCTCCTTTTAAAAATCAAATGCCAGACGGATTAAGGCAATATCTTTTCTGTCGAATGTACTTTCTGACCCATCCTCATAGCGGATGGTGACCGTATTTTCATCATAGGCTGCAAGAACCCCTGTAAAGTCCTTCTGACGGTCCACGGCCCGGTAGAGCTTGATCTCCACCTGCTCGCCCATGCTCCTCTTAAAATCCTTTTCCTTTTTTAAGGGTCTTCCAAGTCCCGGAGAGCTGACCTCTAAAATATAGCTTTCGTCGATGAAGTCCTCCTTATCCAGCCAGTCACCCAGACGTCTGGACACCATCTCGCAGTCATCCACCGTAAAGCCGCCCTCTTTATCAATATAGGCCCTGAGATACCAGGTTCCGGCTTCCTTTACATATTCCACATCCACCAGTTCAAAATGATTTTCTTCCATGACAGGCAGTAAGAATGCTTCCACCCTCGCCTCATAGTCTTCCCGTTTTGACACGATCCCACCACCTTTCTTTTTATCAGCACCGGCTGTTCCCCCGCGTCCGTGCGTGTCTTTTCCGGACCGGAAAGAAGATACAAAACGAAAGAGTGGACTTTGTTTCGTCCACTCTTTTCAGCCAGTTACTTATGTTATCGTTTACATCATATCACACTCAAGAAGCAATTGCAATAGTTTTATTTTTTTTTCGAACAGTTCATATCGTTGAGACTGCAGCTCGTCTCGTCCTCCCGGCTCACCCCGTTCCCGTTTTCCGTCGTAGTACTAGGAAAGTTCCGTCGTTTTCTTCTCGTCATTTTTTTATCTCTTTTCCTGCATCTCGATTTTTCCTTTATTTACAGCAAATTTTCAATGCCCTTTTGGGGCTTTTTTT
>NZ_JAOQJF010000033.1:0-37540 GCF_025567195.1 Alitiscatomonas aceti
TTCTTTTTAAATTCAGGGGTGTAACTCTGTGGCATAATGTGTACCTCTTTTCTTTATAAGATTGATTATATCTTATTAGCCACTCCTGTTACAACATTAGTATAGCACTTCAATGGAGATGAAGACATAGTCCAGGACTATATTCAAAATTCCTCCCGTAATGGAACAGACCATGGAAAGAGCGGACTTTCCGGCGGCGATCATGTACAAGGTGAAATTGTTCATCAGAAGGATCGGAACCGTAAAGATCAGATAACGGCTCAGATAGATACGGCAGTAGCCGGCCACGGCGGGAGACAGGTTCATGGATCCAAAAAGGCGGTCCATGACCAGATAGCCCAGGCCGGACATGATGAGTCCCACCGCCACGTTTACAGCGATCAGAAAGGTGAAGTCTTCGTTGGCTTCCTGGGCTTTCTGCTGTCCGGCCTTCCGCATGATGACGGCGCTCCCTCCAGTGGCCAGCATGGTGGAGATGGCTGTGACCAGTGAGATCACAGGCGCTGTCAGATTGACGGCGGATAAGGCATCGGTTCCTATGAGGTTAGATACAAACAGGCCGTCCACCATGGTATAAAAGGACATGAACACGGTCATAACGATGGTAGGGACGGAAAACATCAGCACGTTTTTCAGGGTAACGGGCTGTCGATATGCATTTTCACCGGACATAAATAAAAATCCTCCTTGTATGTTACGGTATGTTTTTATCATAAACCGTACAGTAACAGTATAGTCAAGGGGGATTTTGAATATTTTTTGATTAAGGAACCAGGATCAGCTCACAGGTGCATTCCTGGAATTTTTCCCGGGCCTTTTCATTTAAGGAATCCAGGGCGTCGGACAGGTCCTGGACCTTCAGGCTGCCGGTTTCGATCTTAAAATATATGGCGACCCACAGATGCCGCCCGGTCCGCGTGATATCGAAGAAAACCGGGGAGAAGCGGTATTGCTCCAGGACCGGTCCGCAGAGGGCCTTGATCTCGTTTATAAATTCCTCGTCTGGTGAGAATAGGAATATATCCCGGACGGCGCTCCACAGAACCTTGATGCTTTCTGGAAGCATGAATACCATAACAAGGACGGCCACGATCTGGTCAAAATACGGGGTGATAAATCCTAGAGGTGTTTTTTCCAGATAACGGGACAGGAAAAAGGCCAGGGACATGCCCAGACTGTATACAATATCCAGTTTCCATCCCAGAAGTTCTGCGGTGATGGTGGGCGAGGACAGGTTCCGGTTCAGCCGCTTCATCAGAAGAAAAATGATGATGCTGGCTGCGCCGAGGCAGAACTGGAAAAGGGAGACCTGGGCATTGTTTATGGGATTACCGCCGGATAAAGCGGAATCCAGAACCTCCGCAGACACGCCCATGGTCACGGACAGCATCATAACGCCTTTGATTATGACAAATATGGATTCCAGCTGGAAATACCCATAGGGATGCTTTTCCGATACAGGCTTATGAAACAGGGGCGTCAGGAATAGGAGCAGGGCAATGAAGACCAGCTCCGACGCATCATATACAGCGTCCGTCAGTGCAGACTGGGAATGGCTGTATATGGAAAAAATAAATTCTGCAATGGCAAACAGGAGTCCCGAAAAAAAGGACATCATTAAAATCTGTTTTTCTTTCTTTTCTGTGATCATACGACACCTCTTTGAATGTAATTTTCTGTGTTCAGGCTTATACAGGCAAGGTATCATCTCATTTCTCAAAGGTTTAAAGAGCATTATACCAAATGCTGGAAGAAATGTACAGTTATTGAAGAACGCTTCTGTGATACGCTCCGGCGGGGACTGGAGGAAAGTTTGCTTTAAAACGGTGGAAAAACTGCCTGTTATGGATTAAAATAGTGGATAAGAGAAATCACAAGGAGGGATCTGCAATGCTGGAAACAGGAACAAAAGCGCCGGCGTTTGAGCTGCCGGACCAGAACGGAGTCATGCACAGACTGGAGGATTACAAAGGAAAAAAGGTGATCCTGTATTTTTATCCCAAGGATAATACTCCGGGATGTACGAAGCAGGCCTGCGGTTATTCGGAGCGCTATCCGCAGTTTATGGAGAAGGGCGCGGTGATACTGGGAGTCAGCAAGGACTCTGTGGCCTCTCATAAAAGGTTTGAGGAGAAATATGGCCTGGCGTTCACTCTGCTTTCCGATCCGGAGCGGACGGTCATCGAGGCCTACGATGTGTGGAAGGAAAAGAAGAATTACGGGAAGGTATCCATGGGCGTGGTCCGCACCACCTATCTCATCGACGAGGACGGCATCATCATCCGCGCCAATGATAAGGTAAAGGCAGCAGATGATGCGGAGAAGATGCTGGGAGAGATGGAATAGGCTGAGTTTGTGCAGCAGGGATGGTGGGGGATGGTGCAAAATGGAGGCAAATTAGAAGAAATTTTGCATCCTCTCCCATGGGAATGATGGAGAGCAGGAAGATGGTCAATCAGGTGTTTAGTGAGCTTCATAATGGCTTTGAAACGGCGTGTATCAATGGAGAATTTTCTTCCAGCCTTGCGTTTAAGCCTCAATTTGTATCAAATGACAGCCGAGAGGGAAGAAAGGTTTTATCCTCCATAGAGGATGAGCTTTTGAAATGCGAGCATTTTCAAATGAGCGTTGCATTCATTACAATGGGAGGAATAACACCGTTTCTTCAAACATTACAGGAGTTGGAGCAAAAAGGTGTGACTGGGGAAATTTTAACGACAAATTATTTGTGTTTTAGTGATCCCAAGGCACTGAAAAAGCTGCATCAGCTTAAAAATATCCGGATAAAAATGTATGATGTAGAGGCAGCAGAAGAGGGATTCCATACAAAGGGATATATATTTCAGAGAAACGAGATTTATCACATTATTATTGGAAGCTCGAATATGACCAGCAGCGCTCTGACGACGAACCGAGAATGGAATACGAAATTTGTCTCCACCTCAAAAGGAGAAATGGCACAGGAGATCCTGGAAGAATTTAGGAAATTATGGAGTTCTCCCTATGCGTCTAACTATGAGGATTTCATAGAAGAATACACGGAACGCTATCAAATTATCAAGCATCAAAAAGAGACTGCCCGCCGGGAGCGTACACCTTCGCTGGAGAAATACCGGCTTCAGCCAAATTCTATGCAGGTTGGCTTTATCAAGAATTTAAGGGATATATTGAGCAGGGGTGAGGATCGGGCACTTTTGATCTCTGCCACGGGAACAGGAAAAACGTATGCTTCAGCGTTTGCAATGCGGGAACTTGGGTTTCGTAGGGTTTTATTTTTAGTTCACAGAGGCCAGCTGGCAGTGCAGACGAAGAAATCATATGAGAAGGTATTTGATGCGAGTGTTTCTATGGGGATCGTTGGTGCGGGATATCAGGAATACGATGCAGATTATGTATTTGCGACCGTACAGACGTTAAATCGAGATGCTAATCTGGCTAATTATAGTCAAGATGCCTTTGATTGTATTATATTGGATGAAGCACATCACAGCTCTGCCGAGACATATCAGAAAATAATGGGGTATTTTACACCCAGACTATGGCTGGGCATGACTGCAACACCAGATAAAAGAGACGACAATGCGGAAAAGAAGAACATTTACGCAATTTTTCATTACCAGATTGCATATGAAATCCGCTTACAGCAGGCAATGGAGGAAAAACTGCTTTGTCCGTTTAATTATTTTGGTATTAGTGATCTTTCCGTCATCGGAGATGAAAAAGGAAAGGGAAGGAAGTTATCAGCAGGAGACTTTAATCAGTTGGTCAGTGATGAGCGTGTAAAACATGTTCTTGAAAAAGCGGAATATTACGGTTATAGCGGAGACCGTGTGAAGGGACTGGTATTTTGCAGCAGAGTTGATGAGTCCATTGAACTATCTGCTAAATTTAATGAGGCCGGGTATCGGACGATTGCTTTAAATGGAGATGCCTCAGAAGAGGAGCGGATGACAGCATTTGAACGTCTGGCAATGGATGAGGCGGATGCTGCCGAAAATATGAAGCCGTTGGATTATATATTCTCCGTGGATATTTTAAATGAGGGTGTGGATATTGTAGAGGTAAATCAAGTGATCATGCTGAGGCCGACACAATCGCCTATTGTATTCATCCAACAGCTAGGCCGGGGCCTTCGTAAAGCAGAAGGCAAAGAATATGTCGTCATTCTGGATTTTATTGGGAATTATGAAAAGAATTTTATGATCCCGGTGGCTCTTTCTGGAGACCGTACCTATAATGCGGACACCATAAGAAGGTATGTGATCAGCGGAAACAGCACAATTCCAGGCACTTCGACCATTCATTTCGATGAAATTGCGAAAGAAAGGATTTTCCAATCAATCGATAAAATCAGAGGAATAAAAGCAATTATCCGGGAAAGCTATACAAGTCTTAAAAATCGCCTGGGCCGGGTACCGTATATGGTGGATTTTTATGAGAATGGGGAAGTCGATCCTCTGCTGATCATCCGGGAGTATAAAACCTATCAGGATTTTTTGACTTCGGTGGAGAAGGAAGAAAAAATCGGATCGCTGACGGAAAATGAGAAATTGACGTTAGAATATTTATCGAAAACGATTTTGAGCGGGGTAAGGCCCTATGAATTAGAGATTCTGAAACGTCTTTTTACATCCGATTCTATTTCCATAGAAAGCCTGCAAAAGGAATTATGGAGCCAATATGGAAATGTATTTGACGAAAAATCCTTGGAGGACGCATGCTCCGTCCTTCAAGGGAAGTTTGTAAGTAAGGAAGAGGAATATCAAAAATATTGTCATATTGATATTGTGGAAAGGGATACTCAAAACTCGATCCATAGAATGAAGAGCTATGCAGAGCGATTGCAGCATGCGGAGTTTTATAGGCAGCTAAGGGATCTGGTGACAGTCGGGATCCATAGATATCAGGATAAGTATGAGCGGGGAAGAAAAGAGGGTACTCCCTTTGTTCTGTATGAAAAGTATTCCCGCCGGGATGTAAGTCTCCTGATGAACTGTGGGAAGGATCTTTCCTCGATCATGTACGGAATGAAGAGGATCGGGGATGATGTTTTTATATTTATTACCTATCATAAGGCAGAAGCAGAGGACGAGACAAAGCTTTATGCAGATGGAAAACCCGATTATGCGGATGCCTTTGCAGACAGTACGACATTCCGATGGGATTCTCAGATTGGAAAAGGACCAGAGAGCTCTTATATGAAGGACGTTTTAAGTGCAAAGAACAAGCATTTACTAGTGAAAAAAAGCGATGCAGAAACAAACTTTTATTATATGGGAACCTTTGATATTGTGTCCTGCTGTGGTTCAAAGAAAAAGGACAATAGCGGAAAGGAACGCGATATCACAAAGGTTACCATGAAAATGCATCAGCCAGTCAGAGAAGATCTGCTGAGATATTTGGAAAGCAATATAGAAAAAGAGGAGAAACAGGCAGGATGAAAACAATCAAGGTAGTGGCGGCCGTGATCAGATCCGGCGATAAGGTTTTTGCGACACAGAGGGGATATGGAGAATTTGAAGGAGGCTGGGAATTTCCAGGCGGAAAGATCGAGCCCGGAGAGACTCCGGAGCAGGCTTTAATACGGGAGATCAAGGAAGAGCTGGATACGGAAATCGAAGTGGGAGAACGGATCGATACAGTAGAATATGATTATCCCAAATTCCATTTATCAATGGACTGCTTTTGGTGCAGCATCATTCACGGAGACCTGGTGCTGCTGGAGGCAGAGGATTCCAAATGGCTGACCAAGGATACCTTATATTCCGTAGACTGGCTGCCGGCAGATGCGGGGCTGGTACAGAAGATCGAAAATGAATTGAATCGCTAGGAAAGGAGTCCCCCAAAATGAAAGAAATAAAGATCCAGGAGCTGGAAAACATCAAGATCGGAAGTGCAGAAAACAAAGACGCCGCCACCGGCTGCACGGTGATCCTCTGTGAGCAGGGCATGGCAGCGGGGCTGGATGTCCGGGGAGGCGGTCCGGCGTCCCGGGAAACGGAGCTCTTGAAGCCCACAGCGGCGGCAGAGTCGATCCATGCGGTGCTGCTGTCCGGAGGCAGCGCCTTTGGGTTGGATGCGGCCGGAGGCGTAATGGAGTATCTGGAGGAGCGGAATATCGGCTTCGATGTGGGGATCACAAAGGTTCCCCTGGTGTGCGAATCCTGCCTGTTCGATCTGATGGTGGGAGATCACCGGGTCCGGCCGGACAAGGCCATGGGCTATGCGGCCTGTGAGAATGCGGAAGAGGGCAATTACCGGGACGGGAATTTCGGAGCCGGGACCGGAGCCACTGTGGGAAAGCTTTACGGACCGGAGTTCTGTATGAAGTCGGGGATCGGAAGCTACGCGGTACAGATCGGAGAGCTGCAGGTGGGAGCCATTGTGGCGGTCAACGCTCTGGGAGATATTTATGACTGGAAAAATGGTAAGAAGGTTGCCGGACTTCTGGCAAAGGATAAAAAATCCTTCCTTTGTACCGAGGACGAGGTCTATAAGAGCTATGAGGTGGTAAAAAATAAGTTTGTGGCCAACACCACCATCGGCGCGGTCATCACCAATGCGGCCTTCCACAAGACCCAGCTTTGTAAGATCGCGTCCATGACCCACAACGGCTATGCCCGTTCCATCCGTCCGGTCCATACGACGGCAGATGGTGACAGTATCTATGCCCTGTCCACAGGGACGCTGGAGGCGGATCTGGACATGGTGGGTACTCTGGCGGCTCAGGTCATGTCGGAAGCCATTCTCCGGGCTGTTATGAGTGCGGAGACGGCTTACGGTTTTCCGGCGGCCAGGGATCTATAAAAAGAAGAACGCTCCGGGACAAAGGCGCCGCAAGGGCAGCCAGATCCCGGAGCTTTTTTTATGGAAATTTTACTGCTGTTTCTGGTAGACCACATTTCCTTCAATGAGGACGGTGGCAGCCGATGTATAGAAGTTAAAGGGGTCGCCGTCCCAGATGACGATGTCGGCGTCCTTACCGGGCTCTAAGCTTCCCACCCGGTCCTCCAGGCCGCAGGCGCGGGCTGCGTTGATGGTCACGGCCTCCAGGGCTGTCATGGGATTTAATCCCTTTTTCACCATCAGCGTCATCTGGACCATGGAGAGCTCCACGTTCATTTCCGGATGGCCGGTGGTGGCGGCAAATTCGATGCCGTTTTCTTCCAGGACAGAGCCTGCAATGGGATCCCGGTAACGGTTTTCACTGTTCTTTTCTCCGTAGACCGGTCCCAGCACGCAGCGGACGTTGTGCTTCTTCAGATCCTTTGTGATCTTCCAGGCGTCCACGCAGTTTTCTACCGTATAGGTGAGTCCGAATTCCTCGGCGATGCGTACGGCAGTCATCATGTCATGGCCGCGCTTGGCGATGAATTTTACGGGCATTCCGTCGAATACGCGCATTAGGGAGTGGAGCTTCATATCGAATTTCGGCGGCTTATTTGCCGGATCCTTCTGGGAAGCGGTCCACTGGTCATGATAGCGTTTCGCCTTCATCAGAGCCTCGCGGATCACGGCCGCCGTGCCCAGTCTTGTCATGGGCGATCTCTTTCCGCCGTACGTATTTTTCACTCCGTCAGTGAGGCACATCTTAATGGCGATCTCGGGCACCATGACCATCTCCTCCACCGTATTGCCAGTGGTCTTGATGGCTGCGCAGGTTCCGCCGATGGGGTTTGCATTGCCCGGACAGGTAACGGCTGTGGTCACGCCTCCGGCCAGAGCCATTTTAAAGCCCTCGTCTCTGGGATTGATGGCGTCCATGGCCCGCACCTGGGGTACGATGGGATCGGTGGTCTCATCGGCGTCGTTGCCCTCAAACCGGAAGACCTCTTCTTTGACGCCAAGGGAGCAGTGAGGCTCGACGATACCGGGAGTCACATAGTTCCCGCAGGCGTCGATGATCACGTTGCCCTGGCCGTATTTCTGGCAGGCGTCGTCGCAGATATCAAGGACCTTTCCGTCCTTTACTACCAGATCCTTTTTCTCTTTGTAGATTCCGGCCATGTTGATCAGATTACAGTTTTTGATAATCAACATTGCTTTCACCTGCCTTTCTTTCATATGCGATCTTTCCGTCGATGAGGACGATACCGGCCTGGTACATGGTGTCTAACGGTTCCACATCCCAGATGACGATGTCAGCGTCCTTACCGGGCTCGATGCTTCCGACTCTGGAGTCGATATCTGTGATCTTTGCAGCGTTTAAGGTCACGCTGCGGATCCCCATTTCCCTGGACATTCCGTTTTTCACATAAAGGATGACCTGGAGCAGCTGGTCCTCAATGGGAACGAAGGGAGCGTCGGTGATCAGGGCGAAGGTGACTCCGGCCTCCTCCAGGATCCGTCCGGCTTCATAGGAGCGGTTCTGGCATTCGATCTTGCTCTTGCCGCCGACGGTGGGGCCCAGCAGGCACTCGGCGTTGTTCTTCTTTAAGAATTCCGGGATCATCCATCCTTCGGTACAATGCTCGATGGAGTAATGAAGGCCGAATTCATTGGCCACGCGGACAGCAGTCTGGATATCGTCCGCCTGATGGGCATGGATCTTGACCCGCATTCCTTCAAATACCCGCATTAAGGAGTGCAGGTGGAAGTCGAACGGGAAATCCGGCTCCTGGCCATGGAGCTTATAGTTTTCATAATATTCCTTTGCCTTAAAAAGCTCCTCCCGCATAAGGGCGGCGCTCATCATCCGTGTTCTGGGAGCCTTTCCACGGTTTCCGAAGGTCATCTTTGGGTTCTCTCCCAGAGCCATTTTCATGGCCAGCTCCGGGCAGATGACACGGGACTCCATATCTTCGCCGGCGGTCTTGATGGCTAAGAAGGTTCCACCGACGATGTTGGAGCTTCCGGGACCGGTCACAACGGTGGTGATCCCCTGGCGGAGAGCCGCGTCAAAGGTGGCATCCTCTGGGTTGATGGCATCTAAGCCCCGCAGTCCCGGAAGGACCGGCTCCGTATACTCATTTCCGTCCATTTCCTCGCGGCAGGCGGTTCCCCATAGACCTGCATGGCAGTGGGGGTCCACAAGACCGGGAGTGACGGTGCGTCCGGCGGCGTCGATAATCTGGCAGTCCTCCGGCACCTCTCCCACCTGGCCGACCTTTACGATCTTTCCGTCGTCGATCAGGATATCGCCGGTCTGCTCATACATACCGGCCATGGTGATTAAATTTCCATTTTTGATCAGCAGCAATTGAAAAGCACGCTCCTTTCTTAGATCATAGCTCTAAATCAGTACTATTGTACAAATTTTTTGTGAAAATGTCAAAGAAATTATGGAACATAGGGAGGAAAAACAAAAAATATATAGAGGACTGGGAGATCTGGTTGTTTTTCTGTATATGAGCGACTATAATGGAATTGAATGAAAAATACAGGGGGGGGGTATAAGGTGGAAAAGCCCACAATGCTGATCGTTTCTCAGAGCTCAACGACAAATGTAGGAATGCGGTCCTATTTAAATCATATATTTAGTAAATATATCCATCTGGAAACCTGCCTTGCGGCAGATGTGGATACGGAACGGATGGAAAAGGCGGATCTGGTACTGTTCAGCTCCAGATCCGCGGCCAGGATGGCAGAGCCTCTCATGACGCCGAAGATCCGGTATCTGATCTGTATCCGGACCTTTAACCATACGTATTTAAACAGGATCCTTTCGATCCCGTCCAATTCGGAGGTGTATCTGGTCAATGATTCGGAGCGCTCGGCAAAGGACAGCATACAGCTTCTGTACACACTGGGGATCACCCAGTACCGTTTCATTCCCTATTATCCGGGCTGCCCGGAGACGAATCCCGGGATCCAGTATGCGGTGACGGTGGGAGAAAATAAGCTGGCTCCCAGGAACGTCCAGACGCTGGTGGACATCGGGATCCGGATCGCCGATATTTCGACGATCTCGGAGATCGCCTCATTTTTCCATCTGCCTTTAAGCCTGGCGGATGTGGTGTCCTTAAATTATATCAACCAGTTTGTGCAGCTTTTGAAAATATCCAATCACCAGCTGAGCCAGGCCACTAACACGAAGTTCATTACCCAGAGCATCATCAGCAACATTGATACGGGCATCTGTATCATAGACGATGAGGGGAAGATCCAGATGATCAATAAGCAGTTTAAGGAGGCCCTGGATATTCCCAGATCCCACCTGGTGGGTACGCTCCTTAAGGAGGCGGTCCCGGAGCTGGACGGCATTGCGAAAAGGTCCCAGGACCAGCGTTCCCCATTTTTCCTGGTCTGCAGGGGTAAAGAGGAGCCTCTGAAGCTGACAGTCCAGGAGATCCGGGACATGAACCACCGGAGACTGACCATGATCCACTGCCATATGGACCAGCCGGCCCTGGAAAGACCGGCTCCAGAGGGGGATACGGAAGGAAACGTTATAAAGAGAGAAGGGGCCTACTTCCGCTTTGATGATTACCGGACGGCCAACAGCCGCTCTCTGCGCATGGTGGAGGCGGCCAGACGGATCTCCTTAACGGATTACCGGGTGCTGATCTCCGGGGAGCCGGGTACGGGAAGAGAGGTGCTGGCCCAGGCCATCCACAATAATTCCAGGAGAAGTGCAGAGCCCTTTATGAAGCTGAATCTGACGGTCTTGAGTGAAGGGCAGATTATGGAGGAGCTGTTTCCCGGAGACGGCCGGGAGGGGATCTTAAATCGGGCAGAGGGCGGGACCCTGTATCTGAATGGTATTCACTGTATGTCGATATCGATGCAGAAGGAATTTTTAAATATGATGGACCAGATGCCCGACGTGCGGTTTATCGCATCCACGGAAGAGGATCTTTATACCATGTGCCAGGAGGGGAGGTTTTTAAAGTCTCTTTTTTATATGATCGGCGAGGTATCCCTGGAGACATTTCCCATCCGCCAGAGACCCGAGGATATTCCGCTTTTATTTGAGTACTTTATACGGAATATCTACAACAATTCAGCTCTGCGCTGGACCGATATGTGCAGCGAGGAGCTGTGGAACAGCCTGACGGCGTATTCATGGCCGGGCAACGGAAAGGAGATCGAAAACCTCTGTAAGTATGTTTACTGTTTTCATTCGGAGGGAAAGCTGACCATCCGGGATCTTCCGGCTTACATAAGGCTTCAGATGGCGAAAAAAACGTCGCTGCTTTCTCCCCTGGAAAAACGGGTCTTACAGACGGTGGCCCAGAATCCGAAGACCGGGCGGGCCGGTCTCCAGGAAATTTTGGAGAATGAAGGGCTCCAGGTGGCGGAGGGAAAGATCCGGAGTATCCTTCAGAGTCTTTCGGAGCAGGGACTCATAAAGGTGAACCGCACCAGAGGGGGCTGTGAGATCACAGAAACAGGAGAACTCCAGTTAGAGTAAAATACAAAAGGGATTAGGTTGTTTAAACGAAGGAGAAAACTTCTTTAAAAACCTAATCCCTTTATTTTGTCTGATAATTTGTAATTTGGACGAAAAATGACAGCTTCTGCTTTGACACACAATATATGTATTTGTATAATAAACACAATGAATCTCAAATAAATATCTCAAATATATACAGAATACACATAAATGAGTCATGCACATTTAGTAAAATGCAATGGTCAGAAACAGGGAGGCCAGGATAAAGACGCCTCCGGCCAGAAGCGGCTCCTTATAGGTGGCAGCCGGTTTTTTCTGGGTCAGATAGTCAGAATAGGATCCGAGCTGTTCGGGAGCAGGAGTAGCAGAACCATTGGAATCCTTTTCATCCTGTGCAAGATCAGAGTTTTTCCCCGAGCGCGCCAGCTTTTTGTGGGAATAAACCAGCAGATCAAAGGAGCCGGCATATTTGGCCAGGCGGAAGCAGCCCAGGATCATTGGAAGCATGCCGCCGATGAAGAGGCCGTCGATGAGCCGGTAGAGGAAGATCTGGTCCTTCTGGAAAAAAATGTAGGCAGCAGCCACGGCGATCCCCAGGACCACGTAGTTTTTCAGATTTTTGACTGAAAGTGAAGACATAGATGCACCGTCCTTTGTTTCTAAAAATGATTATGAGTCCTATTATACCTGGATTGGAAAGAAAGTCAAGAAACGCCAGTCGTTATTTATGGGCAGAAGCCCTGCAATAAAAAAGGAGGAATGAGTGAATGAAGAAAAGAGTATTAGCAGCAATGATGGCATGTGCCATGGCAGCCGGCCTGCTTTCCGGGTGCAGCAGCGAGCCGAAGAATCCCGGGGATTCCAATGAGCCGGTGACCACAGCCGCCGCAGGTCAGACCGAGGCGGGGGATGCCACGGCCGCAGCCCAGGAGGAGTCCGGGCCGAAGATCTTCCACGACTATATGACGACGGATGTGGATACCATCAATCCGCATATTTATACCATGAGCGTTTCCGGCGACGTGATCGCTAGGACTTCCCTCCAGCTTTACCGCCAGTACCCCAACGCGGAGGGGACCAGCTTTGAGTACCTCCCGGAGCTGGCAGAAAAAGAGCCGGAGAAGGCGGATGAGGAAGGAAAGGTATGGCATATCAAGATCCGTGAAAATGCCAAGTGGGAAAATGGAGACGCCATTGACGTAGACGATGTGATCTACTCCTTTAAGATGTGTCTGGATCCTATTATGGTCAACAGCCGTGCCTCCCAGCTTGCCAGCGACTATATCACTATTACCAAAGCATCGGATTATTCTCTCCAGGGGAACGCCGGAACTGTTGCCTGGGAGGACGTAGGAATTAAAAAAGCCGACGACTATACCCTGAAACTCCAGCTGGACGCTCCCGTAACGGCTGAAGACATTAAGTCACATTTTAACTATGTATGGACCTGCCTGGTTCATGAGCCTACTTATGAGGCATGTATGAGCGAGGACCGGAGCACAAACACTTACGGATCCACCAGGGAAAAATACATGAGCTGCGGCGCATTTATCCTGGACCAGTGGATCGCAGGCTCCCAGTTCGATATGAAGAAGAACCCGGATTTCGTTCTGGGCGATAAGATCAAGCTGGATGGCTACAACTATAAGATCGTGGGCGACCGGAATACAGCCCTGGAGCTTTACTTAAACGGCGAACTGGACGCGGTTTCCTTAAGCCCGGAATCCATCGAGCAGTATATCGATGATCCCAGCATCAAGAAAGCCCCGGCCACTTCGATTCAGACCCTTACCATCAACCATGGAAATACCAACAACAACGGGATTCTTGGAAATTTAAATTTCCGTAAGGCATTATTCTATGCGGTTGACAGAGAAAGCATCGCCAAGATGACAAACGGGATCCCGGCCAATTACCTGGTAGCAAGCAAGTGTCTCGGCTTAGATGGAAAGACCTACCGTGACATGGAAGAATCTCAGGCTCTTTTAGAGCCCAATCTGGGCTACGATCCGGCAAAGGCGAAGGAATATTATGAAAAGGCCCTGGAAGAATGCGGTCTTACAAGTCTGACCCTGACCTTACAGTATAACGAGACCAGCGCCAATAATAAAGCAGCTTCTGAATTTCTGCACAAATCTCTTCCAGAGGTATTTGGCGACAGCTTTACTCTGGAATTGATGGCTGGCTCCACTTCCGTATTAAACAGCTATATCAAGGGCTGGAAGGAAGGCGATCCCAACAGCTTCGAGCTTCAGTGGAGAGGCTGGAACACCAGTACTCCGGCTCCGTGGAACGGACTTAAGGTTTACAGCAGCATGTATTCCAATAAGAACGAGCCATATTACAACGACGAATTTGATGCCCTTTGGGAAAAGGCCAACTACGATATCGAAGCGAAGCTGGATCCTGCATACCGCATGGACCTCACAAGACAGATGGAAAAGATCGTTCTGGATGAAGTGGCGGCCTGTCCGGTCTATGAAGCTCCGTCCTACAATCTGATCAGCTCTAAGATCCATCTTGTATGCGACGAATATATCCCTGGCTATGGCTTTGGATACATTCTCAGTACAAAGGACTGATCGTTTGCAGAATAACTGACAGGAACCAGGATGGGGGTGCTGCGAAGATGCTGTTTTGCGGCATCCCCATTTTCTAATCTGATGTGGAAAGGAACATGTCTTATGGCGAAGTATACGATCCAGCGAATTTTAGCCATGCTGCTGACCATGTTTATCATACTGACCGTGGGATTCATGGTGATCCGCCTCATGCCTGGGGGGATTTTTGATGATGCGGTGGATATGACCCATGAGCAGAGGGCGGCCCTGGAGGCAAAATATAACCTTGATAAGCCGATCATCGTCCAGTACGGCCTGTTTTTAAAGGGTCTGATCTTAGAGGGAGACTGGGGGACATCCCTTAAGATGAACATTAACGTGCCGGTCTGGGATATTATAAAGACCAAGATCCCGGTGACGTTATATATTAATTTCTTCTCGCTGCTGATCTCCCTGCCGCTGGGAATCGGCCTGGGGATCGTGGCGGCCATACGGAAAAACTCCATCACCGACTACCTGATCTCGTTTCTGGTGGTCATCTTTATCTCCGTGCCGTCGTTTATCTTTGCGACGCTGCTCCAGTATTTCGTGGCGTTTAAGGGTGGGCTGTTCCCGATCATCTTCGATGCCACATCCACTGGCTGGGCCAGGTTCCATGGTCTGGCACTTCCCATCATCGCCCTGTCCTTAGGCCCCATTGCCCGCGTCACCAGGTATTTGAGGGCAGAGCTGGCCGAGACCATCAATTCGGACTTCATGCTCCTTGCCAAGACCAAGGGGCTTACGGAGCGGCAGGCTACCTTAAACCATGGGATCCGCAACTCCCTGCTTCCGTTAATGAACATCATCGTTCCCATGTTCACGAGCATCATGGGCGGAAGCCTGGTGATCGAGACGATCTTCTCGATCCCCGGCATGGGCGGAATCATGGTAAAATCCGTCAACGCGCCGGATTATACAGTGACCCTTGCAGTACTGATTTTTTACTCGCTGGTTTCTTTGATCACGGTTCTGATCGTGGATCTGTCTTACGGCATTGTTGACCCGCGTGTGAGGATGGGAGGGAAGAAGTAATGGCAAAATTTTATTCTTCCGATTTGCCTGAATACCAGGTGGAGCCGGAAAGCTTTGAGTTTGTCCAGATGGAGGGCGAGATCGCTGATGAAAAGTTCCAGGATAAGCCCATCGGCTTCTTTAAGGACGCCATGCTGCGCTTCTGCCGCAGTAAGGTTTCCATCATCGCCTTCATAGGGATCGTGATCGTTCTTCTGTTCGCTGTGTTTGCCCCGGCCCTCAGCCGCTGGGACTACAACGACCAGGATCTGAACCGCATCAATCTTCCGCCCAAGGTGCCGGTACTGGAAAACTATGGGATCCTGGACGGGACCCGGTGGCTCACCAACCGGCGGGTGGACTCTCTGGAGGATACCTCCCGGTATCCGGAGGGCAGTATCTTAAAGGTCATCAATCACCGCACGGTCCAGGGCGTGGAAATGTGCGATATTAAGGTGGATTATTATAAGTACTCCGGCGTGGAGGACGGAACGTATTTCTGGATGGGGACCGACTATCTGGGCCGGGATCTCTGGGTGCGCATGTGGCGCGGAGCCAGGGTCTCCCTGCTGATCGCCTTTATTTCTGTGATCTGCAACGTGTGCATCGGTATTGTATACGGCTCCATCGCAGGCTATTACGGCGGAAAGGTGGATATGATCATGATGCGTATCACCGAGATCATCGGTGCGTTCCCGGAGATCGTGGTGGTGACTCTGTTCATCCTGTTTTTTGGTACGGGGATCCTTTCCATCATCCTCTGCCTGGTGGTCCAGAACTGGATCGGAACGGCCAGGATGATCCGCTCTCAGTTTTACCGCTATAAGGGCAGCGAGTATGTGCTGGCGGCCAGGACCCTGGGGGTCAGGGACATGGCTCTGATCTTCCGCCATATCCTTCCCAACTCCATCGGCCCCATCATCACCAGGGCCATGATCGCCATTCCGGGCGCTATTTTCACCGAGTCCTTCTTAGCTTACATTGGACTGGGGATCCGTGCTCCGGAAAGCTCCATCGGCGTTCTCTTATCCCAGGGCCAGAAGGTGATGCAGCAGTATCCCAACCAGGTATTTTTCCCGGCGGTGGTGATCTCCCTGTTAATGATCGCCTTCAACATGCTGTCCAACGGCCTGCGCGACGCCTTTGATCCGACCCAGCGGGGCGCATAAGGAAAGGAGAGAAAAGTATGGAACCAATTTTAAGCGTAAAAGATCTTTCCGTATCCTTCAATGCCTTTGCAGGAAAAGTGCATGCGGTGCGGGATGTGAATTTTGACCTGTATAAGGGCGAGACCCTGGCCATCGTGGGGGAGTCCGGTTCGGGAAAATCCGTGACTACCAAGGCGATCTTAGGGATCCTGGCCAAAAACGGCCATATCGACAGCGGCACTATTATGTACCAGGGCCAGGATATGGCGAAGTATAAGGAGGCCGATTTTTATAAGATCCGCGGAAAACGGATCTCCCTGGTATTCCAGGACCCGCTTTCGGCCTTAAATCCCATTATGAAGATCGGAAAGCAGATTACCGAGGCTCTGATCTTAAGCAAGGCCATTGAAAAGTCCAAAGCCAAGGCCCGGGCCATTGAGCTTATGGAGGCTGTGGGGATCCCCAACGCCGCCGAGCGGTACGACGCTTATCCTTTCCAGTTTTCCGGCGGTATGCGCCAGAGGATCGTCATCGCCATCGCTCTGGCCAGCAACCCGGAGATCCTGATCTGCGATGAGCCGACAACGGCACTGGATGTGACCATCCAGGCCAGGATCCTGGAGCTGATCAACGATATGAAGCGGGAAAGGGATCTTTCGGTGATCTTCATCACCCACGATCTGGGCGTGGTGGCCAACATGGCGGACCGGGTCTGCGTGATGTATGCAGGACGCATTGTGGAAGTGGGGACCTGCGAGGATATTTTCTATCGGCCGGCCCATCCTTATACCTGGGCGCTCCTTTCGGCTATGCCGGACCTTCACACGGAGGAGACGCTGTTTGCCATTCCCGGCGCGCCGCCCAACATGCTGCATCCGCCCAAGGGCGATGCCTTTGCGGCCAGAAATAAGTATGCCATGAAGATCGATTTTGAAAAGGAGCCGCCGTATTTTAAGATCTCTGATACCCATTATGCCGCCACCTGGCTGCTCCATCCCGACGCGCCAAAGGTGGAGATGCCGGATATCTTAAAGCACAGAATCGCCAGGATGAAGGAGGAGGCAGGATATGAAATCGGATAACAGGAAGGAACGTGACCATATCCTGGATGTGGATCACTTAAGTATGCACTTTACCACGAAAAAACGTGGAAAAACCTCGGTGGTGAAGGCTGTGGACGATGTTTCCTTTTATGTGGAGCGGGGAGAGACCTTCGGGCTGGTGGGGGAATCCGGCTGCGGAAAGACCACCACAGGCCGCACCATCATCCGTCTGTATGATCCCACCAGCGGGACCGTGGCCTTTGACGGAAAAGAGATCAGCGGGAAGATGGATAAGAGCCTGAGAAAGTATATCACCGACAACATTGCCATGATCTTCCAGGATCCCATTGCCTCTTTAAACCCCAGAATGACAGTCCAGGAGATCATTGCCGAGGGCTTAAAGATCCGCGGGGTAAAGGATCCGGAGGAGTTGCATCGGCAGGTGGTGGCCATGCTGGAGCACGTGGGGCTTCAGGCGGAGCATGCCTCCCGGTACCCTCACGAATTCTCCGGCGGCCAGAGGCAGAGGATCGGCATTGCCAGGGCGCTGATCGTGAAGCCTCAGATGGTGATCGCCGATGAGCCTGTGTCGGCCCTGGACGTTTCGGTCCAGGCCCAGGTCATCAATCTGTTAAACAAGCTGAAGGAGGAGATGGGGCTGACCATTCTTTTCATTGCCCATAACCTGTCGGTGGTCAAGTACTTTTCTGACCGGATCGGCGTGATGTATTATGGAAAGCTGGTGGAGATGGCGGATTCCGACGAATTATTTAAGAATCCCATGCATCCGTACACCCGGGCCCTGCTTTCTGCCATCCCGGAGCCGGATCCCATCAATGAAAAAAAGCGGAAGAAGATCCATTATGATCCGGAAATGCACCGGTATGGGGATGGGAACCAGCCTTCTTACCATGAGATCGCTCCCGGGCATACGGTGTACTGTTCAGATGAGGAATTTGAGGAGATAAAGAAGCAGTGGAAGGCGTAGGGAAGTAGAAATAAGAAATGGAAGATGCTGCAAAGGGCAGGCTTTATATTCCCTTTGCAGCATCTTTTATGCCATAGGAAAGTGCCGTCCTACGACATAAAAAACGCTCCGCGGGGATCGCCATGCGGTGGAAGGGAATTATAAAACAAAAATAAAGATTGTCATCCAGATATCGCTATTATATAATACCAATATGGGAAACCACAGAGCCAGGGCGGCTTACCCTCTGATGATTCGGAGGGCCTATAACCCCTCCAGACCAAAGAGGAAAGGAGGGCGTTGCTTATGTATATTACATATTCTGATATGGTTCAGACGGGAATATTCATATGCGCCCTTGTGGGACTGTGCTATACAGTCTTTAAGGGAAAAAAGTAGCCGCCAACTACCGCAAATAGTTGACGGCTGAAAGATACAGCTGCTAACTGTCTGAGGGTAAGCCGCTTCTGTGGCTTTCCCTTTTTCTATATTTAGTATATCATATCTGAAAGAAATTACAAGTATCAGATATCGCGGATAAAAATAAAGATTGTCATCCAGATATCGCTATTATATAATATCAATATGGGAAACCACAGAGCTAGGGCGGCTTACCCTCTGATGATTCGGAGGGCCTATAACCCCTCCGGACCAAAGAGGAAAGGAGGGCGTTGCTTATGTATATTACATATTCTGATATGATTCAGACGGGAATATTCATATGCGCCCTTGTGGGACTGTGCTATACAGTCTTTAAGGGAAAAAAGTAGCCGCCACATCTCGCACATGTGACGGCCGCCCGTTAGGGTAGTAATTCATTGTTCGGGGTAAGCCGCTTCTGTGGCTTTCCCTTTTCTACATTTAGTATATCATATCTGAAGGAAATTACAAGTATCAGACCTCCGTTTTATTCCCCATCCTGTTTTGTGAGCTTTAAGTACAGAGCCAGCTCCATTTCCAGGGCAATGGCCAGTCCGCGCTCATCCAGCTGGAAGCTGCAGTTGTGATGGGGGCTGGAGGTGATGGGACGGTCCGGATCGGCCATACCCACATGGAAGTATGCGCCGGGCTTTTCCATCAGGAAGTAGGCGAAGTCCTCCCCGCCCAGGGAACCGGATTCCTCCACCGGTGTGTACCCCATGGTATCTGCCGCATCTGCGATCATATCTGCGTATTCCGGCGTATTGATGGTGGCCGGGTATCCCAGGGTAGTGGTCACGTCGCAGGTCATTCCGTGGGCCTCGCAGATGCCGTGGCTGATGGAATCAATGTGGCCGAAGATCTGCTGGATCAGGTCATTGTCCTGGGTACGGATGTTGCCGCCCAGGGTAACGGTATCTGTGATGATATTGGGGTACTGGCCGCCGTTTATGTAGGAGACGGTGAATACTCCGGTATCTGCGGGGGCCTTCTTTTCTGCCAGGATCTGGTTTAAGGCAGAGGCCAGGAGACAGGCCACAGGAACCGGGTTTTTCGCGTTGTGGGGAGAGCTTCCGTGTCCTCCCTTGCCGTGGATAGCTACTTCATAAATACCGATGGCCGCGGAGCTGGAGCTGTGGCTTAAGGTGATGGTCCCCAGGGGATGGTTGGAGGAGCTGTGCATTCCGAATACCATGTCCACGCCGTCTAAGGCATGATCTGCGCAGAGGGCCTTTGCTCCGCCGGGAAGCTTTTCCTCCGCTGCCTGGAAGATGAATTTTACAGTTCCTTTTACCAGATCCGGATGCTCAGATAAGATCCGGGCCAATACTAAGAGACAGGCGGCATGGGTGTCATGGCCGCAGGCGTGCATGATGCCGGGCGTTTTGGATTTATAGGGGAGATCGTTGTTTTCTTCCACAGGAAGAGCGTCGATATCTGCCCGGAAGGCGATGCAGGGACCAGCCTCCCGGCCCTTTAGGATTCCCACCGTGCTGGTGCCGGTGATCCCGTCCTGGAGGGCAATCCCCATGGAGCCAAGGGCCTTGCGGATGTACTCTGCGGTCCTGTATTCCTCAAAGGAAAGCTCCGGGTTCTCATGGAGATGGTGGCGGATCTCTTTTAACGGTTCTTCATAGGAGTGGACCAGGTCTTTGACAAATTGTTTCATTTGTGTGTTCCTTTCTTATATTTTATGTTTTCTGATAAAATAAAGTATATAAAGAATTCACAGATTTTACAATAGCGGGGAAGGAAAAAGGATGATATAATGAATTTAGACAGGAGGCGGGGAATATGATCGATCTGGATGGGATGATCTCCATCCCATATTTGAAAAAAACCACGTTTACGGGAAGTGAGAAAGAAATGAATTTCATGATACGGAAGGAAGCGGGAGAGAATGGCGACGTTCTTCAGGCCGCTGCCTGGCCAGGACCCTATATTTTTTCTGTGACAGAGGATGAAAAAAAGACGTTTCAGGAATTTTCCTTCGATAACGAGGGGATCCGGAATGCAGTGGACTGGCTGAACCGATTTTATGGAGAGAACTACGGAACGGATGAGGAAAAGGCGGATACAGAAAAAAGGCAGCTCTGATGGATTTCAGACTGCCTTTGCTGTATCTGTTTTTTATATGGTCACAGACCGGGCGGAAAGATCCAGGAGCACCTGGGAGAAATCTGGTTTTAAAAGCTCCAGGACCTCCAGGCGTTTTTCGGCCAGAAGGGAAAACTGGGATTCCGTAAGCTGGAGCCTGGCGTTCCAGGAATCCTGGCCTGCGGGATCCTTCCAGACGCGGACGCGGAAATCAGAGAATCCCAGCCTGGTGAGACCGGTCTCCGCCCGCTCGATCTTTTTTAGGATCTCCTGGTCTATGGAGCAGCCAGTGGGGACTCTGGTGGCAAGGCAGGCATAGGCCGGCTTGTTCCAGGTAAAGAGTCCCGCGTTCCGGGAATATTCCCGCAGGGCCTTTTTGGTGACACCGCAGACCCGCAGGGGGGAAAGGACCCGGAGCTCCCGAAGGGCCCGCATCCCGGGCCGGTCTCCGGCGTCGTCGGAGGCGTTGGTACCGTCCATGACCTCCAGGAAGCCGTCTTTTTCTGCCGCCTCCAGGATCCTTGAAAAGATGGCGTTTTTACAGTGATAGCAGCGGTCGGAGGGGTTTTCCCGGACTGCGGACAGCTCCAGGACGTTTAAGGGGAGTATGGTCATCGGGGCTTTCAGGGAAACGGCCAGTTTTTTTGCGTCCTCCAGTTCAAAGGCCGGCTGGAAGGGGGAAGCTGCATAATAAGCCCGGACATGGCAGCCGCAGGCCCTGGCCGCGTATAGGAGATAGGCGGAGTCAGTCCCGCCGGAAAAAGCCAGAGCCATCTTCGGGTGGTCCTGGAAAAATTCCCGGAGAGCGTCGGGAATGGTCTGTCCGAAGGTCTCCATGTACAGGTCCACCGTTCCCAGAGCTTCGTGGACCAGGGCTCTGGCAGCAGGGTTCTTAAAATCCGTCCGCTCAAAGGGCTTTCTATAATACCCCTGCTCCTTTACGATCTGGATGCTTTCCCGGTAGTTTAAGTCGAATATAAAGCATAAAAAGCCGATCCACTGGTCCAGATGGGTCTTCCTGGCACGCCGGTCCACGGAAACATGGTCCCGGAGAGCTTCCATGACCGTTGGTGTAATGGTTTCCCGGGATATCTCTTCCTCGGAGGCCCCCACCACATCGGTCATGTCGTCGGTGGCGAAGACGCGGAAGATGTCGCATTTATCGGCATCCCGGATGAGGCGGCACAGCTCCAGGACCTCTCCGGCGGAGCAGCAGGGCCCGGGCGCTCCTAAGCTTTGGGCGTCATCGGAACAGGAAGAGGCTGCGGCCGTCACTGTGGGATCGATCCTCAGCCTGTTATGGTTTTCGATGGCAGTGAGGACGGCTTCCCTGTCCGTTTCAGCCAGCCGGTCCAGTACATGGTTTTCCCGCAGGACCCGGCAGCTTAAGGATGCGTGGTCCACGCTTTTATGGTCCAGGAAGGTGTCGTACTGTTTTAACTGTTCAAAACGGCCGATATCATGAAAAAGGGCGCATAAAAGGGCCAGCCCGGCGGTGTGGGGCGGCAGAAGGCGCTTCTGGCACAGATTTTCCATGACGGAGACAACGGCATAGGTATGGACGATCTTAAGGGCAACACGGCCGTCTGTGTGATCATAGCGGGCCGCATAATCGTCAAAGTATTTTTTATATTCATTGAAATCGATCATTGGCAGGAAATTCCTTTCTTGGGGGATCCGTATCCCTCCGGGAGAATGAAGCGCCGGCTTTTGGCGGCGATCGGATCTGTTTGTAACGCATTATATCATGACCGGTCTGGTTTCACAATACGGGGCCTGGCGGACTTTCTGGTGATTTTCACGTTTGGATTTTCTGAAAGGAAACCCTTGGAAGAATCCGGCCCAGAGTGCTATAATAAAACTGTCAGGCTTCTGGCCAGGCTCTGGCATCGGCCAGAAAAAACAGATAGAAAGAGTGGAAAACCATGCCGGCAAATCAGACAGCAAAAAAGAAGAAATACGACATGCTGACAGACCATCCAGGGAAGGCGCTTTTATTTTTTGCCCTCCCCATGATCTTCGGCAACCTGTTCCAACAGCTTTACAATATCACAGACTCGGTGATCGTGGGCCGCTTCGTCGGGGAAAATGCCCTGGCGGCCGTGGGCGCGTCCTACGCCATCACCAACGTGTTCATCGCCATTGCCATCGGCGGCGGAATCGGGAGCTCGGTGATCATCTCCCAGTTTCTGGGAGCGGGAAAGATAGGGAAAATGAAGACAGCCGTATTTACGACCATGATCAATTTCCTGGTGATCTCTGTGATCCTGGGGACCGTTGGTGCTGTTTTTAACCATCAGATCCTTTCGTGGGTCAATACGCCGGAGGACATTTTTTCCGATGCAGCCCTGTATCTGGCCATTTATTTTCTGGGTCTTCCGTTTTTGTTCATGTACAATGTCCAGGCATCCATTTTTAATTCCCTGGGAGATTCCAAAAGACCGCTGTATCTTCTGATCTTCTCCTCCCTGTTAAACATTGCGCTGGATATGGTGTTCGTGATCTGCTTCCATCAGGGAGTCCGTGGAGTGGCGGTGGCAACGCTGATCGCCCAGGGCGTCTCGGCGGTACTCTCCTTTTTCCTTCTGATGCGGAAGCTGAAGGGGTATGAGGAAGAGGAAAAATATGGCTGTTATGATTTCGGGATGATGCGGTCCATGGTGAAGATCGCCGTTCCCTCCACGCTCCAGCAGTCCATCGTCCACATGGGCATCCTTCTGGTCCAGTCCGTGGTCAACAGCTTCGGTTCCGCGGCCCTGGCAGGCTATTCGGCAGGAAGCCGGATCGAGTCCTTAAGCATCGTTCCCATGCTGGCCATGGGAAATGCCATGTCCACCTTTACGGCCCAGAATATTGGCGCTGGAAAGCTGGACCGGGTGAAGGAGGGCTATAAGATGTGCTATGTGACCGTGCTCACTGTGGGCGCGGGTCTGTGCATCATGTACCAGCTGTTCGGCGGCGCGTTTGTGTCCATGTTTTTAGAGAGCGGCGGCAGCACTGCCTATTCTGTGGGCGTTTCTTACGTGAAATTTCTTTCCTTTTTCTATGCCTTCATCGGCCTTAAGGCCACTACCGATGGTCTTCTCCGGGGAGCTGGGGATGTGGCGGCATTTACGGCGGCCAATCTGGTGAATTTGTCCATCCGGGTCATCGTCACCAACGTGTTTGCCCCTGTTTACGGGATCCAGGTGGCATGGATGGCCGTTCCCATGGGCTGGGCGGCCAACTATATCATTTCCTTTGGCTGGTATCTGACGGGAAAATGGAAGCGGGTGAAGGTAATATCTGCAGACCAGGGAGAAAAGCGTAAAAATTAAATATATAGGGAGGGATCCATATGGAGGAGAGACTTTTAAAGTATTTCAGGGATCACGAGGCGGAGATCTTTGGGGATCTGGAGCGGCTGGTGAAGGCAGAGGCCAGCACATCGGATCTGGAGGCTCTGGCCGAAACCAGGAAGGTCCTGGAGGCTTTGATCCGGGAGCGGACGGGAGAGGAGCCGCTGGTCTATGAGCGGGAGGGAGGACATGATCTGGTGCGGTTTGAGCTCGGACAGGGAGAGGAAAAACTCCTGATCATTGGCCATTATGATACCGTACATCTGATCGGCGCCATTCAGTACCGCACAGAGGGAGACCGGCTGTATGGCCCTGGTGTTTCGGATATGAAAAGTGGTCTTATCTCGGCCATATGGACGGCCAGAGCCTATAAGGAGCTGGGGATCGATCCGGGGAGAAAGCTGGTCTTTATTTTCAATGGAGACGAGGAGACGGGAAGCCATGAATCCTCGGACATTATCTGCGGACTGGCAGAAAACGCCCGGGCGGCCCTGGTCTGCGAGCCCTGTGTGGGAAACGGGGATCTTAAGACAGGAAGAAAGGGAAATATAAAATTCAATGTGACGATCCATGGGAAGGCCTCCCATGCGGGAAATGCCCATAAGGAGGGAATCAACGCCATCCAGGAGATGGCTGCGGAGATCCTGAAGATCCAGGCACTGACGGATTATGAGGCCGGCACTACGGTCAATGTGGGCATATGCCAGGGAGGAACGAAGGTCAATGTGGTACCGGCTGCGGCCAGCTTTTCCGTGGACTGCCGCTATAAATCTATGGAGGAGGGCCAGAGGATCCGACGGGAGATCCTGGAATTGCCGATATCTGTTCCTGGTGCGTCCAGGGAGGTGGAGATCGTGGAAGGGAAGCTTCCCATGGAGGAGACCCAGGGGAACATGGAGCTGTTTGCGGCTGCGAAGGAATGCGGCAGGAAGCTGGGACTTTCGTTTTCCCACCAGTTCGTAGGCGGGGGCAGCGATGGAAACGCTGTGTCAGCCATGGGGATCCCCACCCTGGACGGCCTGGGAGGCTGGGGGGACGGGGCTCATTCCGAAAGCGAATACCTGCGGATCAGCCAGTATATTCCGCGGATCGCGCTGCTGGCTTCGCTGATTCTGGATATCCGGTAGAACAATATAGAAGAGAGCTGCTGCGGCAGGGGGATTTTGAAGATCCTCTGCTGGCAGCAGCTCTTTTTTTGAAATACAGATACAGATCCGGCTAGTTTTTAATGGCAAATGTCAGCTCTGCCTTAAACAGATCCCCGTCAATGGTGATCTCGAACCGGCCGCCCTGGAGCTGGGTCAGGTCCTTGGCAATGGAAAGGCCCAGTCCGCTTCCCTCGGTGGTACGGGACGTATCGCCGCGGACGAAGCGCTCGGTCAGCTCGTCGGGGCTGATGTTTAACGGCGTGGCAGAAACGTTTTTAATGGAGAATACGACCTCGGAATCCCGGTCCTCGATGCCCACGTAGACGCGGGTGCCTTCCATGGCATATTTAAAGGCGTTGTTGTACAGGTTTTCCAGTACGCGCCACAGCCGTCTGCCGTCGGCCTCAATGAGGATCACCTCATTGGGGAGGGTCGTAACGATGTCCAGATGACGGATGGCGTATTTTTCCTCAAATTCACCATTGGTCTGCTGGACCAGTTCCACGATGTCGATATTGGCCATATCCAGCTTGATATTTCCGGAGCTGGCTCTGGAGGCCTCCACCAGATCCTCGGTCAGCGTTTTAAGGCGCTGGGATTTCTGGTCCAGGACCTCAAGATATTTCTGGATCGTGGGATCCTGGGGCTTTTCGCGCTTGATGAGATCCACATAGTTGATGATGGAGGTCAGCGGCGTCTTAATATCGTGGGATACGTTGGTGATCAGGTCTGCCTTTAAGCGCTCGCTTTTTACCTGCTCGGCCAGAGCCGTTTCCAGACCGTCGCTGATGCGGTTTAAGCCCTCAGCCAGCTGCGCCTCCAGGCTGGAAAACTGGGAAACGTCCACCTTGTAGCTGGTCTCTCCGGAAGCCAGCTTGTCGATGGCCTGGTGGAGCTTATCGGTCTGGACTGCGTTGCGGTACAGGAAATAGAATACGACCAGATTGCCCACCACCCAGAAGGAGAGACCGGCCAGGAAGGGAACAGAGGTAAACCCGCTTCCCTCGCTCTGGATGAGGTAAAATGCCCCCAGGGTGATCGTAAACACATTGGCCGCCAGATAAAGTGCAAAGCTTAAGGTCAGACGGTATTTGAAGGTGCTTTCGGAAAGGGTCTCCGTCAGATCATGGAGGAGGCTGTTGGTCCAGAGGCTTTCTGCCTTATAACGGCGGACCAGGCTGAAAAAGGTCAGGATCCCCACCATATACAGGCTTCCGAACATCATGAGACGGCTGGCGCGGTCCCAGTAGCCTTCCGTCACCAGAAGGTGAAGGAGCTTTGATGCCAGAGGGGCCAGAAAGGCGGCGCTTATGTAAGCGGCAAAGGCCATTAACAGCAGCATCAGGTCCGTTTTGATTTTATCAAAGGGATAAAGGACCACGGACCGGTCCCCAAGAGCCGGATGGCCCGAGGCAAACATAAGGAAAACAAAGGTCAGAAGGCAGCCGGCCAGGCCGATGGAGGCCAGGTAGAGCCCGTTTACGAAGGTCTTCCTGGAGCTGTTATACTGGGTATATGCATGGGCATAGTCGTCCAGGGCCTTGTAGGTGGTGTCCAGGCCGATGACCACATAGTTGTTGGAGCTGTTGTAGGGATTGGCCTTGGCCATGAGGGCCGGAACACTGGGAAAGGTGGAATTAAAGTTCGTCCTTACGGCCAGGTCATTGGAATCCCCGGAATAATAGATATATTTTCCCATGGCCATCATGTCGTCGATGGTCATTTCCGGCGCATTGGTGTGGATTTCATAGATGGCGTCATTTTTGGAATAAAAAGCCACACGGAAATAAAAGTTGGTGAAATCCGACATGAGCCGGGAATATATGGAGTAATAGGAAGAGAACCGCTTCAGGATCTCATAGGTCAGCTCCGGCAGGGTGGCAAAGGACTGGTCGGGTCCCGTCAGCTCCTCCTCGGACTGATAGCAGCGCCAGCGCACATAATACTGCTCCTCATCCTCTGCGCTGAGGTTTTCGGGCCCGCCCTTTAAGGCATAGTTGTCGGCCTCATCCATATAATAGCCCAGGGACTTTCCGTATAGGATGATGTCGTTGAGGGTATAGCTCTTGTCTCCGCCGGGGCCGGAGGAGACGTCCAGGACCATTTTATTGTAGTCCACCTCTCCATTGGTCTCAAAAAGCTCCTGGTACTGGATATAGTCGAAAATACTGGCGATGTCGGCCTGCACCTTCTTATTAAAATCCGGAGACTGGTCGAAGGTCTCATCCTCGATCCAGTCCAGTCCGCGGCCGTAGTTGCTGTTCAGATACATGAACCCGACTCCGGTGAGCGCGATCAGGGCAAAGATAAAGTGCAGAAAACCGGAAAAACGCTTCAGAAAAAAACTCGGTGTATTCTGGCTCATCTGGATTCTCCTTACTGTTTCTCGATCTTATACCCCACGCCCCAGACCACCTTTAAGTAGCGGGGTTCCTTGGGGTTGATCTCAATTTTTTCGCGGATATGGCGGATGTGGACGGCTACGGTATTGTCGGCGCCGATGGCATCCTCATTCCAGATCTTTTCGTAGATCTGGTCGATGGAGAATACCTTTCCGGCATTCTTTACAAGGAGTAGCAGGATGTTATACTCAATGGGCGTGAGCTTGATGGGCTCGCCGTCCACCGTCACCTCTTTATTTTCATCATTGATCATGAGACCGCCGCACTTATAGACCTGGGAGCTGTTCTGCTGGTTCAGGTTTCCAAGCTGGGTGTAGCGGCGGAGCTGGGATTTGACCCGGGCCACCAGCTCCAGAGGATTAAAGGGCTTTGTGATATAGTCGTCCGCCCCGATGTTTAAGCCCAGGATCTTATCGGTATCCTCGGATTTGGCCGACAGGATGATAATGGGGATGCTGCTGGTCTCGCGTACCTTTAAGGTGGTGCGGATCCCGTCCAATCCCGGCATCATCACATCCACGATCATCAGGTTCACCTCGTGGTCCTCCAGGTATTCCAGGGCCTCGTAGCCGTCATAGGCCTTGATGACCTCAAAGCCCTCTCCCGTAAGATAAATATTAATAGCTTCAACAATCTGTTTATCGTCATCGCATACAAGAATCGTCTGCATAAGTTCCCTCCTTTAAAGTTTTATCCAGGTAAAAATACGTTCACCACATCCAGTATAACATAAAAATGCGGTGAACGTATTAAAAATTCCTGTCAATTAATTAAAACGGAAAACAGCGGTTCCGTAAGCCGGAAGCGGGTAGGCAAAGGAATAGGGCTGGCCGTCGCATTCAGATTTTACGGAGCGCTTTGAGAAGGCATGCTCCCCGCGCTTATAGAGGCCGTGCTCATTGTCCAGGATCAGCGTATAGGTTCCTGATTTGGGAACGCCCACCCGGTAATCGTCCCGGGCCATGGGAGTGAAGTTGATGACGAACAGGAGGTTCTTTTTCCCTGTTTCATCCCGGCGGATGAAGCTGAAGATGCTCCGGTCGCCGTCGTTGGCGTTGATCCACTGGAAACCGTTCCAATCGCTGTCCAGCCGGTAAAGGGCCGGATATTTCTGGTAGATATGGAGCAGGTCGCTGTAATATTTTAGCAGGTCCCTGTGCTGGGGCTCCTCTGCCAGATACCAGTCCAGGGCTGTTTTTTCGTCCCACTCATGGTACTGGCCGAAATCCTGGCCCATGAATAAGAGCTTTTTGCCCGGATGGCCCATCATGAAGGTATAGCCGGCCTTCAGGTTCGCAAATTTATCGTCCGGGAAGCCGGGCATTTTATTGATCATGGAGCATTTTAAATGGACCACCTCGTCATGGGACAGGGTCAGGATGTAGTTTTCGCTGGTGGCGTAGGTGATCCCGAAGGTCATCTTATTGTGGTTGAATTTTCGGAAATATGGATCTAATTTCATATATTCCAGAAAGTCATGCATCCATCCCATATTCCACTTGAAGGTAAAGCCCAGGCCGCCCTCCTCCGGTGCCTTTGTGACGCCGGGCCATGCGGTGGATTCCTCGGCGATCATGATGGCTCCGGTCATATGGCCTGTAAGGACGCTGTTCAAATGGCGGAAGAATTCGATGGCCTCCAGATTTTTATTTTCTCCGTACTGGTTGGGGACCCAGTTCCCGTCGCTGCGCCCGTAGTCCAGATACAGCATGGAGGCCACGGCGTCCACCCGGAGCCCGTCCACATGGAAATTCTCTACCCAGTAAAGGGCGTTGGCGATCAGGAAGTTTTTCACCTCGTTTTTCCCGTAATCAAAGACCTTTGTTCCCCAGTCGGGATGCTCGCCTTTTCTGGGATCTGCGTACTCATAAAGCGGTTCCCCGTCAAAATCCGCCAGGCCATGGGCGTCTTTTGGAAAATGGGCCGGGACCCAGTCTAAGATCACGCCGATCCCCTTTTTGTGGAGATAATTGACGAAGTACATGAAATCCCTGGGACCTCCATAGCGGGAGGTGGGAGCGTAGTAGCCGGTCACCTGGTAGCCCCAGGAGCCGTCGTAGGGATGCTCCGCGATGCCCATGAGCTCCACATGGGTGTAGCCCATTTTTACCACATAGTCGGCCAGCTCGTGGGCCGCCTCCTTATATGTATAATAGCCCTCCTTTTCCGGCCGGCTGGCCTTTCTCCAGGAGCCCAGATGGACCTCATAAATGGCCATGGGAGCTTTTTCCGGCTCTGTGTGCTTCCGCTTCTCCATCCATTTCTCATCGCTCCAGGAAAAGCCGGAGATATCGGTGGTGATGGAGGCGGTTCCCGGCCGGAACTCGGCGCTGAATGCATAGGGATCCGCTTTAAAAAGGATCTTGTCATCCTTTGTGGTGATGGCAAATTTATAAAGCTCGCCAGTTCCAAGGCCTGGTATGAAGGCTTCGTAGATGCCGGAATCCTCCAGGGGCTTCATGGGAGACGTCTCCGGATCCCATCCATTGAAGTCCCCAACGACGCCCACAGACTTTGCATGGGGCGCCCAGACGGCAAAGTACATACCCGGCTTTCCGCCATAGGTGCGGGGATGGGCCCCCAGCTTTTCAAAGATCTTATAGTGGGTACCCTGACCGAACAGGTAGCGGTCCAGTTCTGTAATGAAGCCGGTACCGGCCGGTCTTCCGGCCTTTTTTGCTGTGGTTTTACTGCTTTTTCCTGAATTTTTCATACTCTTATGCCTCCCGAAGTTTAAAGATCGCGCCGCCTGACGGCGGAAGGGTCACAGAAAGCCTTCCGTTTTCCACCGGTATGGAAGGAGCCTCCCCGTCCAAAAGGTTTATGGCCTGGGACGCCGGGAACGGGACCGGTATGGAAAGGGCTGCGGGCTGGCTGTCATTGTTGACTGCCGAAAGGATCATTGTATTTTCTCCCAGCCGGCCAAACGCATACTGGCGGTTGGTCAGAAGAAGCTCTTTATACGTTCCGTCATGGAGCTCCGGATTATCCCGGTGGATCCGGGCCAGGGCGGCGATATGGTCCGTGATGGGGCCGGTCTTCTGTTCCATATCCTTTAAGGAGAGGGCTGGGCGGAGCGCCTCGTCAGATTCCCGGGTGCGCGCTCCCTGGATCCCCCATTCGCTTCCGTAGTACACGGACGGGATCCCGGGAAGGGTGAATAAAAGCTGGTATACGGGGAACAGGTGGTCTGGTTCCCGCAGCTTGCTGGCGATCCTGTCCTCGTCGTGGTTATCCGTAAAGGTATACAGAGCCCTTCCCACAGATTCCAGCCGCTTCACATTGTGGGCGATCTCAAAATAGTTATGGTCGTTGTGACCGGAGTAAAGAGCCTTATGGAGCTCATAATTGGTAACAGAGTGAAGCATTTCTCCATTGACCCATCTTCCGTATTCTCCGTGGATCACCTCGCCCATGAGCCAGAAATCCTCCTTCATGGAGGCGGTGCGGCTGCGCAGCTCCTTCATGAAGGCAAAATCTAAAACATTGGCGCAGTCCAGGCGGAGGCCGTCGATGTGTAAGGTATCGATCCAGAATTTTACGGTATCCATCAGATACTCTCTGACCGCCGGGTTCTGCAGGTTCAGGCACGGGAGCTCATAGTGGCCCTGCCATGCCTCGTATCCGAAGGAATCGCCCATGGGGCTTCCCCAGCCGAAGTTTACTCCGCGGTACCAGTCCTTATAGGGAGAGGCTTCTTTCTTTTCCTGGATATCGCGGAAGGCGGGAAATTCCCGTCCAGTGTGATTGAACACGGCGTCAACTGCCACACGGATCCCATGCTGGTGGCACTGGTCCACGAAATTTTTAAAATCTTCATTTGTCCCCAGTCTCCGGTCCACCAGGCGCAGATCCCTGGTGTCATAGCCGTGGCCTGTGGATTCAAAGACCGGACCGATATAAAGGGCGGTGCAGCCCAGATCCCGTATGTGGGGGATCCATTGGAGCAGCTCATCAAAACGACAGGCTGCGGAGGCTTCATGATTCGTCTTAGGAGCTCCCAGGAGCCCCAAAGGGTAGATGTGATAAAAAACTGCTTTCTGATACCAGGGCTTCATAGCCGGTCAGACCTCCTGTAATTCCCGCTTTTTAAGGCTCTGGAGAAGGAACTGGTAGCGGAGCTGGGCTGCGTTCAGTTCATAAATGTAGCAGTCGATCAGCGCAGGGTCCACCACCTGCTCAAACTGGTTCTGGGCGGAAAGGATCGCAGTCTGGCTGGCCATGATCTGCTTTTTCAGCTCCAGAAGCTCCTTCGTCCGTTCCTTATTTGGCGCGGATTTTTTGTTTATGAATCGCATACTTCCATTTTCCTTTCTTCTGGTATTGGTCTTTTCCAGTATCCGGCCTCCCGGCAGCCTGCAGCTTCGTTTGCTGGAGGCTGTTTTTCCGGTTCCCGGAAGCTTCGGAACCTCCGGATTCTGACTGGTCTGACTTCCGGTGCTGTGCGGCGCGTTCCGGAGCATTACAAAGGTTAATGGTAGTATTGTCTTTTTATGGGCGAGATATTCATTTACTGGAATTCTGCTGCAGCGCCTCGTTTAATCTGAGAAGCCGGTCGATGGCGGACTGGCTGGTCAGATGGTAATAATTGCAGACGCCGCGTTTTTCCACAGCGATCAGCCCCGAATCCTTCAGGATCTTCAGATGATGGGAGACAGCCGGACGGGAAAGACTGGTTTTTTCTGTGATCTCTTTCACGTTGAGACCGGGAGCGCGGCGTTTTTCAGATACGCTGCGGCTGCCTTTCTGTTCCGTCTCCGGGGATCTGCGGTCCTCCTCCACCTCATAAAGCTGCTGGATGATGGTCAGGCGGGTACTGTCGCCCAGGGCGATGAAAAGGGGGATACACTCCCTGAATGAAGTTTTTAACCGGCTTTCATCCGGCGTATAGTCTTTGTCGTCCGGTTCCTGCGGCATAGGATGGCCCTCCTGTCTGTGTGTTCTGATTCCATTGGTTTAAAAATATAAACTAAATGTATTCTAGCATTTTTTGAAAGATACGTCAATGTTTTGGATAAAACTTAGTAAAGTTATTATTCTGTACGAAAATTTTTTGTAGAATATTGCTGAAAATATAGAGGGCGATTTTACGGTTTTGAAATTGACTTTTTTTCCTGTTTGGCCGATAATAGGAGCACATTCAGAAATGAGCTTCTTCATTTCCAGATCATTTCCAACCGGGCGTCCGCCCGGGACAGGACCGGCAGTTTCGCCGGAAGCCCCAGGATCGGGGCAGGATTCCAGAAAACAACAAAAATAAAGATGGGAGGTGTCTGCCCTTGGCAGTTTTATTTGTCGTACTGCTTTCAGCCGCTGTGACGGACTGAAGGTATGGGAAGGTGTTCCACTGGCAGATCCTTCTGGGGCTGGCAGGCGGGATTGTGGGAGCCATATGGGGAGCCGGGACCGGCGGAGATGTGTTTATATTGCTGGCGGGACTGGCGGCCCGGGTCATTGGTACATGTGCTGTATTTTATACCCTGTTTTTATGCAGGATGCTGGGAGCCGGGGACATTAAGCTGATGGCTCTCTGTACAGGTCTTCTGGGTATGGGGCCGGGGCTCCTGGTGATCTTCACCGGGCTTTTTCTGGCCGCCCTCCGGGCGGCGGGGATGATCTGGCAGCAGGGCTCGCTGTGGATGCGGATGGAGCGGATCGGAACCTTTATCATCCGCTCCGGAAGGGAGGGGAAGCTCCTGGAATATCCGGGAAGGGAGGATAAACGGAATATCCTGCGGCTGGGTCCCTGGCTGTTCCTGGGATATTGTATATGGCTGGCTGGAAGATATCTCTGAGGAGGTGAGGGAAGATGAAAAAGATCATGGCAGTTTACGACGAGGATCCGTTTTATGCGGAACGGCTTTCTGATTATATCAACCGGAGGGAGGACGGGATCTTTTCCGCCCGGGCCTTTACATCCAGGAAGCGGCTGGAGGAGTTTGCCAGGGACCATGGGATCGATGTGCTCCTTACGGGAACGCTGTCCGAAGGAGGCTTTCCAGGCCTCCCGTCGGTCCAGCGGATCCTTCTCACAGAGGAGGAAGTCCGGGCAGGGGAGGGAGGCGGGCATGGGATCTATAAATACCAGTCCGGCGACGATATCCTGCGGGAGGTGATGGCGGCCTACTGTGAAACGCCGGAAGGGAAAACGGATTTTCCTGGGCTTCCGGCTTCGGGGAAACGGATCATCGGCGTGTATTCCCCGGTGGGAAGATGCGGGAAAACGTCATTGGCCCTGGCAATGGGCCAGCTTCTGGCCAGAGAGGAAAAGCTGCTGTTCATTACGCTGGATACGTTTACCGGTTTTTCCGGTCTTCTGGACGAGCAGTGGAAGCGGGATCTTTCGGATCTGATCTATTATTATAAGCAGGGCCGGTTCCACGGCCTTCAGCTTAATTCGGTCATTTACTATCTGGGAGATATGGCCTGGCTGCCTCCGATCCGTTTTCCGGATGATTATAACCAGATCACTTCAGAGGAAATGGCGGATTTTCTGTTAAAGATCCTGGAGGAGGGAGGATATGGGACCCTGGTCCTGGATATTGGGAACTATGGGAGACAGGTCATGCCGCTTCTGGAGATCTGCCAGGCGGTCTATATGCCCATCCGGGAAGATGCCGTTTCCAGGGCCAAGCTCCAGGAGTTTGAGCAGTATGTGGAAAAAAGCGGGAAAAAGACGGTGGCGGGAAAATTCCATAAGATCCATGTTCCCATGGTCACAGGAATGAAGCGGATGGAGCATTTTCCGCAGGAGCTTTTGTGGGGGGATCTGGGAGATTTCGTCCGAGGGATGTTAAAGGGGCAGAGAGGGATATGGGAGAGCTGATACAGGATCTGAAACGGGAGCTGCGGGAGGAGATCCTCCAGGGAATGTCCTATGAGCGCCAGATGACGGATGAGGAGCTGGCCCAGGTCATCGACGGGAAGATCCTGGAGCAGATGGAGCGGGAACCCATGGCTCTCAGGGACAGGCTGAGACTTCAGAAGGAGCTGTTCGATTCCTTCCGGAGGCTGGATATCCTGCAGGAGCTGGTGGATGACCCGGGAATCACGGAGATCATGGTCAACGGCCCGGAGGAGGTGTTTGTGGAGACAGAAGGGAGGATCCGGAGATGGGAAAAATCCTTTGAATCCCGGGAACAGCTTCTGGAGCTGATCCGGCAGATCGTCAGCCGGGTCAACCGGACGGTCAATACGGCGTCCCCCATTGTGGATGCCAGGCTGGAGGACGGTTCGAGGGTCCATGTGGTGCTGGAGCCGGTGGCACTAAACGGACCGATCCTCACGATCCGGAAATTCCCGGATCCGATCACCATGGACCGGCTTCTGGAATACGGGAGCGTCACAAGGGAGGCGGCGGACCTTTTAAAAATACTGGCGGCGGCCCGATACAATATTTTTGTCAGCGGAGGCACGGGGGCGGGAAAGACGACCTTTTTAAACGCTCTTTCGGAGTTTATTCCTCCAGAAGAGCGGGTGATCACCATTGAGGATTCAGCGGAATTGAAGCTGGCCCACATTGAGAACCTGGTACGGCTGGAAACAAGAAACGCCAACGGGGAGGGCCAGGGAGCCATTGGGATCGGAATGCTGATACGGGCGGCTTTGCGTATGAGACCGGACCGTATAGTGATCGGGGAGGTCCGGGGACAGGAGGCCGTGGACCTGCTCCAGGCCATGAACACCGGCCATGACGGGAGCTTTTGCACCGGCCATGCCAATAGCTGCCGGGATATGCTGGCCAGGCTGGAGACGATGGTCCTTATGGGGATGGAGCTTCCCCTGCCGGCCATAAGGAGCCAGATCGCGTCAGCTCTGGATGTGATGGTCCATGTGGCAAGAATGAGGGACAGGAGCCGGAAGGTGACGGCAATCGAGGAGGTGGTGGGAATTGAAAATGGTGAGATCGTCCTCAGACCTTTGTTTTCCCTGGACGGGGAGGGAGAGCTCCGAAAGGCCGGAGACCTCAGATGCCAGGAAAAGCTCAGAAGGGCAGGGTATGGATTATGAGGTATACCGGCTGAGCAAAAAGGAGTGGCTGCTGTATGGAAGCCAGGGAATTGGGTATCTGGCGCTTCTTGACTTCGTATTTTACAGAAGCGCGGCGCTGTTTGCGGTGCTGGCGCCTATGGGGATCTGCTATCCGCTTATCTTGAGGAAGGATCTGAAGCGGCGGCGGAAAGAGGCCTTAAAGCTCCAGTTCAAGGATGCGATCATTTCGGCTGCCTCCGGACTCAACGCAGGGTATTCGGTGGAAAATGCCTTTGCCGCTGCATTGGAGGAAATGGACCGACTTTATGGGAAGGATTCTATGATATCCCAGGAGCTGCGCCTGATCCTCGCCAAGACCCGGATGAACCGGGCTTTCGGGGAGGCCCTGGGGGACTTTGCCAGGAGGAGCGGCCTGGAGGATATCCAGAGCTTTTCCGAGGTGTTTCTGGCAGCCCGGAAAAGCGGAGGGGAGTTGGTAAGGATCATTGCCAGGACAGCGGAGATCATCGCGGAAAAGATACGGATCCAGGAGGACATTATGACGGCCACAGCAGCCAGGCGGATGGAGCAGAGGATCATGAGCGCCATTCCGCTGCTGATCGTTTTTTATATCGAGCTTACGTCCCCGGGCTTTTTTGACCTTCTTTATGGGACGGCAGCCGGACGGGTGGTGATGACAGTATGTCTTGGAATTTATTTAGGGGCCTGCAGCCTTTCAAAAAGGATCCTGGAGATCCGTATATGAGGGGAACGGTATACAGATATCTCCGGTATGGGGGATGCGCTGCCCTGGGAATCGTTTTCTTTTTGGGAGCCGAAGCGGCGGATACAGACCGGCAGACTGTGGATAAAGGGATCTTAAAACGGAACCCATGGGGACAAAGGGATGCAGTATACGAATTTTATGCGGAAGGACTGGAGGAGGGAGCTGTTGAACTGGCAGTAACGGTTCCGCCCCGGAGACTTTCCCCAAAGGAATTCCACCAGCGTATGCCAGAGATCTCGGAGATCCTCCTGTCCGGTATCCTGGGAAGCAATGTGTCTTTGGACCAGATCCGCACAGATCTGGAGCTGCCGGAGGAGCTTCCGGAATATGGGATCCAGGTGGAATGGGAATCGGAGAGGCCGGAGCTTCTGAGCAGCATGGGGCTTTTAAACCAGGAAGGGCTCCGGGGGGTGGACCCGTCCAGGGGGGAAACGTTCTCTTTGATGGCGGAGCTTTCATGCGGAGAGGAGAAGGAGCTGGTGACGGTCCCAGTCACCGTCCTTCCGGAGGAGATGACCCAGGGAGAGCGCCTGGCGGAAAGGATAGACAGTCTGGCGCTGGAGGATATGGAAAATGAGACGGTCCGGCTTATGGAAGAATTTGAAGGAGTCCCCATTACATACCGGAGAAAGGGACGGTTTCAGAATGCGGTCCTTCTGGTTTTGGGAGGCGTTCTGGCGGCCTGTCTCTGGATGAAGGAAAAAAATGACGAACAGGTCCAGAAAAAGAGAAGGGAGGAGAGCCTGACGGCAGCTTATCCGGACCTGGTCTCAGGCTTTCTGGTACTGACAGGGGCCGGTTATTCCATCCGCCAGGCCTGGAAAAAGACAGTCCAGGACCGGAAACAGTCGGAGACGCTTCCGTTTTCAGAGGTTTACCAGGAAATGCAGGTCACGTTGAACCAGATGGAGACGGGGACGCCGGAGGCTTTTGCATACGTCCGGTTTGGAAAACGCTGCGGACTCCGGTGTTACACGAGATTTTCCGGTATTCTGGAGAGCTCTCTGCGCACAGGTGGAAGCAGCCTCAGAAGCCTTCTGGAGCCGGAAATGGAAGAAGCCTTTAAGATACAGGCGGACCTGGCCCGGAGAAAGGGGGAGGAGGCGTCCACAAAGCTGCTGCTTCCCATGTTTGGGATGCTCGGAATCGTTATGGTAATGGTAACTGCGCCGGCGTTTTTCTCGCTGGGCTGAAAGCATTCTGGTGATATGTCAAGAACCTTTTGAAAAAGATTTTGATGTGTCTTTCCGAAAAAAGGGTAACCTTAATA
>NZ_JAOQJF010000034.1:0-35720 GCF_025567195.1 Alitiscatomonas aceti
CCTAATCATTATACAGCTTAAACAATGAGTGGATTAAGACCCAACTGGCTGTTGGGTACTGAAATCCTACACTTATATATTAGGAGGAGGAGAAATATGGAAACTTTGCAGAATAAAATCGATTTTGCTCTTGTAATTGCCGTAAATCATGCAAATCCCAATGGAGACCCACTGAATGGAAATCGCCCGAGAGAAACTTACGAGGGATATGGTGAGATTTCAGACGTATGCTTAAAACGGAAAATTCGTAATCGAATGATGGATTTTGGAGCCAGCGTTTTTGTACAGTCAGATGATCGTTGTAATGATGGGTTTCGTAGTTTAAAAGATCGCGCGGATGCTTGTCCTGAACTATCAGATGCCCAAAAGAAAAAAGATCGGGAGGCATATGCAAAGGCGGCATGTGCAAAGTGGATGGACGTACGAAGTTTTGGTCAGGTATTTGCTTTTAAAGATGGAAAGGAAGGAGTCTCTGTAGGTGTGAGAGGACCTGTTTCCCTTCACCCCGCTTTTAGTATCGAACCAATCAATATTGAAAGCCTGCAGATTACAAAAAGTGTAAATAGTATCACAACAGATAAAAAGTCCAGTGATACCATGGGTACAAAGCACAGGGTGGATTTTGCTGTGTATACAACTTTTGGCAGTATTAATTGCCAGTTGGCAGAGAAAACTGGTTTTACTATGGAGGATGCAGAATTAATTAAAGAAGCGCTGCATACATTATTTGAGAATGATGCTTCCTCCGCCCGTCCGGATGGAAGTATGGAGGTTTTGCGGCTTTATTGGTGGAAACATGACTGCAAGAATGGTCAGTATTCTTCTGCAAAGGTACATCGGCTTTTGCATGTGAAGCCAAAGAATGAATTGCCGAAAAATATTCAAGATTATGAAATCACTTGTGGCGAATTGCCTGGACTGTCAGTAGAGGTTTATGATTAATTCTGATGAATATTTGCAGAGACCTGATACCCAGCACTTTTTTAACGCAGGCAAGCGGATATCTGTGTACCTATACACTGGAAAATGTTCTGACTGTTTATCCTATGCCAAAAGATGCCGTTATCTACCATGACTGCGGAACGCATTATACCATTTTGTTGAGATGAAAATAATATCACCAAAATACTTTTTTATTAGTGCCAGTGCGAAAGGGAAGCAAACATAAATTCCTTAAGAGACTCGCACTCGAACTTTTAGAAAAATAAATATATCTATTTAAAAATTTGGCAAAAACCCTCATAAAATTACTTTTGAATTGTTGGTTTCAAAAAAAATTATCAGATTGCATAATAAACTGTTGCAAATATGAATGGAATATTATCATGTTTGCTGTCGCTCCCCCCACGGGGAGCGTGGATAGAAATTATCATTGGGCAAAAGACTACCAGGATGATTTAACCGTCGCTCCCCCCACGGGGAGCGTGGATAGAAATCACGTCGCCCCGGTGGGCTTGCAAGATCGTTACCATGTCGCTCCCCCCACGGGGAGCGTGGATAGAAATTGCAATATATGCGCAAATGGCAGGTTTTTGCAGGGTCGCTCCCCCCACGGGGAGCGTGGATAGAAATTGGATCGAGAACCGTAAAGTTGATGAAATTTGGGTCGCTCCCCCCACGGGGAGCGTGGATAGAAATATTGAACATGGCGGCTGCCTTGTGAAACAGGACACGTCGCTCCCCCCACGGGGAGCGTGGATAGAAATGATATGATGAATTTTATAAAACAATGAGTGGAGAGTCGCTCCCCCCATGGGGAGCGTGGATAGAAATACGATGATCGACTGCTTGTAAAGCCCACTAAGTCGGCAATTGCCCATATGACGGATCCAGTATATGAAGCACCTTATGAGGGAGCAAAGGAAATGTTGCTGGTAGACGAGGTTGATCAGAAAGAATTTTTAACAGGTCTGTTTCACGCGATGTACGAGGAACTGCCAATGCCTAAGCAAAAAAAGAAAAAATAGGTATTGCGAAGGGGAAAAGGAATAAGGCTGTTTACGTACATAGCGGAAGGACAGATAAATCATGAAGCGACAAAACGGGATCTATTTGTACAGGGGCACAAGATCTGAACACGGGAAAGGTCCAAACACAGGGCGTCCGATCATTTGCTGAAATGTTCCCGTTTTGTACAGCTGATCAGAATATTAAACCAGAAAGAAAATCGAACAGGAGCAGGATATATGGAACTGAAAAAAGTATGGATGTCCCCTGATACAAAGAAGAAAAGCAAATATGGATACCGGGCAGTCGGCGGTATCCTTGGCATCGTTCTGCTGATGGTCCTGCTGCTTTGCGGAGGGACCCTTCTGTCATTATCCCTGGGGATAAATAAAAAAGCATTTTCTCTGCTCCTTCTGATTGCTGTCAGTGCTCTGGGGATCGGGCTGGCCGTCCGCCTGGGACGGCGGTCGATCCGGGACGCCACGCTCTTTTTTCTGACAGAAAATGATCGTTTATGGGTCATGGATGCCCGCGGCCTGTCCAATCATGGGAATGGGTTTCTTGGCTTTGCCGTTGGTACGATGGAAACACAGGCGTTTTTGCGCCGGCAGGGCCGCCAGCCGTTTATTCCCAACCGTGCGGACGAAATTTTGAAGGTGTTAAATATCAAGGAAAACCGCAGCCACTACGCGGTCCGATGCCAGGTGCGTCATCCAGATACGCATGTGACCCGGTTTACCTATCTTCTGATCAAAGGAAATCCCGATGAGGACATGCTGCTGCGGGAGCTGGAGCGCAGGAAGACCTGGGAGAATGCGTTGGAGCCAGATGGGAACTGGAATCTGCTATATATTCTGCTGGGCGGTCTGGCCCTTGCAGCCTGCGTGACCATGTGTGTCCTGAGTCATCCGGCTGTTGCCGTGATGTCAGGTGAGCTTTATTTTCCCTGTATGGGTGCTTCTCTGGCGGCATTTTGTGTTTTCCTCTATTTTATCATCCGTCAGCGCCGTGGGGAATGAGCCGGAGTGCTTGTTTTCTAGCGCAGGAGCAGCGGTCTGACAGGGGAACAGGGGAGATGGACGGCCGAACGAAAGGAACAGGAAGAAGAATCTGAGCAAGAAACAGAATAAGAAACAGAATAAGAAACAGATCAGAATGAATCTTGTAACAAAAACGTACCTATGATAAAATTCTGGTAAAACAAAAGCGTTTCAAAAAGAAAAGGCTTTGCTGCCGGTCAGAAGCCATTGCAGAAATAAAATGCAGAGAGCTGCGGCAGCACAAAGGAAGAGAAGGAGCATAAATGAAAAAGCTGTTTCAGATGATACCATCTGGATTTTTCAACTGTCTTTCCAGCGGGAGCAGCAGCGGGGTATATTCGGACTGCCTCCAGATTATTTATGATCAGTATGACCGGGAGATCTCGTATCGGATCTCCCGAAGCCATATCCGGGATTCGCTGGCGGTCTACCTGCTGGAAAATCATGTGGACTTTGTGGAAGAAGATGAAAAGGGGGCCCGGAAAAATTATAATGATCTGGCAAACGGGATCATCCGGAAATTCTGTTCAAAGGAAGTCGGCTGGCTGGAGGAAGAGCATGACGACGCGACTTACGAAAAGTATATTATCATGACGGAGCAGGGGATCCTGCTGGCTGAATTTTTACAGCAGCTGAGGGCGCCGGAGAGGGAGGAGTTTTCCAGTTACATTTATAACATTTATAATGTTTTAAAAAATGAGGAGCAATGGTCAGGGGATCCGTATGTGGAGGGCTTGAGAAATGTTTACCGGAATGCCAAGATGCTGTCGAAATCTTTGAAGCGCCTTTCAACCTTTATCAAGAAGATCATTGAACGGATGGTACAGGAGGAGACCCTGGAAAGCCTGACGGAGAACATCCTGGAGTACTGTGAGGGAAGCTTCATCCGGGAATACGCCCGGCTCACGAAGCAGCAGAATATCCACATCTACCGTTCGTTCATCCGTATGAAGCTGGAACGGATGCAGAATGATCCTGCGCTTTTTGAGCTTCTGGTGATCGGCTGTGCGGTGGAGGAGGAACTGGAAGAGGCGGAGGCCAGGGAATATGTGCTGGACATGATCCAGCGGACCAGGGGCTTCCTGGCAGATGATTATGACCGTATCATGAAAGAAATCAAGCACAAGATCAATGTATATCTCCAGATCGCTGTCGGCCGGGCCAGATTTTTGCGGAACCGGGAAATGGATATCCGGGGAAATGTGGAGCAGACCTTACGATATATCACCGAATCCATGACGGAGACTGGATGGAAGTCAGAGCTGCCGGAAGAGATGGCAGGGCTTTTTTTACTGGACAGAAATGAATTTATTGATATAGGCTCCATCCGTTTTCCGCGAAAGGCACAGAGCATCCGGGAAGGAACCTTTGCAGAGGTGGAGGAGCTGTCGCAGGAGGATCTGCGGCGGGCCAGAGAAGAGCATGAGAGGGCGGCCTATAATCCGTATTCAAAAGAAAAAATGAAGGATTATCTGGAACATGTCATGGGCGGTCAGAAGCAGATACAAAGTGACGAACTTCCGATGGAAAGCAAACGGGACCTGCTCTGCGCGCTGTCTGCGGCGGCGTACGGGGCGGAAAATGGTTATACCATCCAGCTGGAAGAAGGATACATGGAAACCAATGGAATGATACTCCGCAGATTCCAGATCTCAAAAGAGGAAGAGTCATGCAGATAGAGGAGTTTTGGGAGGCATATACCTCATCAGAGAAGGAATTGTTTCAGCGCTCCTGCAGGCGGCTGCTGAAACATACATTTATTGTCCGTGATAAGGATGAGGAGAATAAAAAGGCCTATTATTTTATCTCGAAAAGACCAGAGCCTTTTTCGGCCTATTTCCGATATATCGGCTTTGATATCGTGGTGGACCGGGAAAATGGGGTCGTAATGCTGAGGAACTGTGCCGACGCCGGGGAAAGCGGGAAGGTCCAGGTGAACCGCCTGCAGTTAAAGAAGGCGGAGAGCGTGGTATTGTGCTGTCTCTGGACCTTATACGCGGACCGGATCCGTTCGGGAAGCTTATCCCGGGCGATCCTGGTATCCATTACGGAAATACAGTTTGAACTGGAGAAATATGGCGTTAAGGACCAGATCGATAAAAGTGCCATGACTGGTATTTTGACTTTATTTTCCAGATTTAATTTAATTGAAGTGAATGGAAAAATCGGAGAAAAGGACTGTCTGGTCAGACTATATCCATCGCTGCAGTTTGCGCTGGAATCGGAGGAGTTTGGACGTTTTGCAGAGTTGACGAGAAGGAGAATGCTTGAGAAAACGGGGGAGGTTTCAGGCGAGGAGGATGCAGATGAGTATGAATAGAAAAACAGCCACAAAATTGCTGCTGGTCCAGTGGGCGAGGTTCCAGAATGAATGTATCCGTCTGGAGGGCTCCACACTGCTTACGGGAGTAAACGGCAGCGGAAAATCCACGGTCCTGGACGCGATGACGTACCTTCTTACTGGGAATACACAGTTCAACAAGGCGGCAAAGGACCGGGACCGGACGGTGATCGGTTATGTGCGCGGAGATACAAAAAGCAATGGCACAGAGCGGTATTTAAGGACCGGAGAGGTCATCAGCTATATTGCCATGGAATTCTGGTCGCCATTGGAGCAGTCGTTTCTGGTAGCCGGGGTATGTATGGAGTCAGACAATGAGATCGCATGCAGGAGCAGCTGGTTCATCTGCCGTGACGCCCGGATCGATGAGATCAATTTTACATCGACGGAAGGAAAGAGGATCCGGTTCACGCCGAAAAATGAGCTGGCGGTCCGTGGAGAAAAGCTTAGGTCTGCCGAGTTCCTGGGAAAGGAACGGGGGGTGGAGCAGGTGCTCCGGGCGCTGGGGCTGCGGTGCAATGCGTCCAAATACCGCTCCAGGCTGTTGAAAATGATGGCGTTTAATCCGGAGAACAATATCGACCAGTTTATCCAGGACTGTGTGCTGGAGCCTGGAAGGGTGGATTCCTTAAAGGAGCTGCGGGAACAGCGGCATCAGTTTGATCATATAAAGGAAATGTATGAGAATTTACGCAGCAGCAAGGCCCAGCTGGAGACCATAGAGCAGCGGACCGGCGAGTATGAGAGAAAGCTGCGGAGTCTCCGCATACGGGAACTGATGCTTCTTTACCAGGATCTGAGAGAAAAGGAAGAGGAAAAGAAGCAGGAGGAGATCCGGCTGGAAGCTCTGAAGACGAAAAAGGAACGTCTGGAGATCCGGCAGAAGGAACTGGATAAACGGTATAAGGAGGCAGGAGAACGCTGCCGCATCGCAGAAAACAATGATATTTTCCGTGGAGTCAGGGAAAGCATCCAGGCATTGGAGCGGCAGATCGAAAAACTCAATGAAGAAAAAGAAAAACAGGAGAATGGGCTGGCTCTTCTTATGAAGCTGCAGGCCCAGATATCAGCGATACTGAAATGGGCAGATCCCTTTATTGAAGTAGAAGAGGAAGACAGAAACTGTCTGGCCCATCTGTCAGAAGGCGGGCAGCAGATAGAGGAAAAGCTCCGTTCTTATCTGAGATTTAAAGAGCAGATGCAGGGGCAGAAGCAGATCTTCTGGGAGGAGGAGATCCATTGTGGGGACAGGATCCGGGAGCTGGACCAGGAGCTGGATGAGCTGGAGACGGAGATCAAGCAGCTGAAGTCCAACCAGATGGTGTTCCCAAAGAATGCAGAGGCCGCCAAACGGATCATTTATGAGGAACTGAAGCAGCAGGGGATCCAGACCGACGTGCGGCTATTTGCAGAGCTGGTCCAGGAGGTAAAGGACGCGGAGTGGAGAGCGGCCATTGAGACCTTTCTGGGACGAAAACGATTTTATATCATTGTAGACGGACAATACTGCCACAAAGCCATGGAGGTCCTGGAACGAAGGAAGCTCCATGGCGTTCATGTGGTGATCACAGACAAGCTTCCCGAGACAGATATAAGCGCCGGGTCTGCAGCTGAAATGCTGGTGATCCCCAATGTGTACGCCAGAAGATACGCAAATTATCTGCTGAATGGGATTCATTTATGCGGCTCTCTGGAGGAACTTCATGAGTATCCCAGGGGAGGCCTGATGAAAAACGGCATGCTGGCAAAGAGCTATGCGGTGTCCAATATGGACGTGGACGGAACCGAGTTCTGTCTGGGCGGGGATGCCATAAGACTCCAGTTAAACAGAAAGGAAGAGGCAAAAAAGCAGAAACAGGAGGAGCGCAGAAGCAATCAGAAGCACAGGGAACAGAGCCGCAGGTATAGGAGCGAGATCGAGGGAGTGGACTGGGAGGTCGGCCATTATGATTTTGATGCGGCAAAGTCCCTGGAGGCGACCCTGGAGCGGAAGGAACGGATCCAGCAGGATATTGATAAGATACAGAGCAATCCGGACTTTCTGGCAGTGCTGCAGGAGCAGCAGGATGCAGAACGGGAGTATGGAGCCCTGGGAGGCGCGATAAAGGTGATCGCCGGGGATATTGGGAGCTGTAAAAAGGAACTGGAACAAAGCGAAGCCGCACTTAAGAAGGCTGCAGGCGAGATCAATCAGCTGAACCAGGACTATGACCGCCAGTGCATGCAGCATCTGGAATTAAAGCGCCCGATGCTGGAGGAGTATGAAAAGCTTTTAAAAGGAAAGACCGGGACCTGGAGGGCGATCACGAAAAAGACAGTCATGAACTTAAGCACCGAGGTGGATGCCTGCGTCAAACAGATGGAAAGCGCGCAGATCGAGTACTGTAAGCTGGCGGAGATCGATATAAACAGGCGGGGGACCGGCTATATTCCGTTTTACCGTGACGAGTACAGAAATATTGCCAACATCAAGATCGAGGAAGCGCATAATAAGCTGGAGGAGCAGGGGAAAAGGCTGGAAAGCGCCTTTATGAATGACTTTGTGGCAGAGATCAATGAGACGATCCAGGCAGCAAAGGATGAAATAGAGGGGATCAACCGGGAATTAAAGAAAATCCCATTTGGAAACGATACGTACCGGTTTGTCATGACAGAAAAGGCAGACCGCAGCGTATTTTTCAGGATCTGTAAAAAACTGGAGCAGTATATGAATTCTCCGGAAGTATATATGAATTCAGCACGGGACGACGAGGAGATGGAGCATGATATCCAGGAATTCATGAGCGTGATCCTGGAAGAGGAGGATGAAACGGAATATACGGATTACCGGAAGTATTTTACATACGATATGAAGATCCTCAGCAGGCAGGGAAGCCAGGAGATCGAGGCGGATCTGTCGAAAAAGCAGGGCTCTGCAAGCAATGGAGAGAAGCAGACGCCGTATTTTATCATTCTGGCGGCAAGCCTGCTCCAGTATTATCCGAAGCAGGTCTGCTGCGCGAGACTGGCCTTTATCGACGAAGCATTTTCTGCCTTGTCACGGGAGCGGATCGAGCAGATGGTAAAATATTTTGAAGAAAACCAGTTCCAGGTGTTTTATGCTGCGCCGCCGGAGAAGATCAGCAGTATTGGAGCTTTTATTGAATCAACGGTGAGCCTGGTGACATCGGGACGTTACACGCACGCGGTGGAAGGTCTGGTGAAGGAAGTCTATGGGGTATAATGCAGTTCAGAAGCAGGTGCTGGAAGCACTCCTGGATCAGTATGAAAGAAGTAAGACGTATCAGGGAGAGAATAAGGTGATCCAGAGCTTTCAGATCCCGCCGGAAAAGGTATTCCCGGACTATGCATCCGATTATGCCGATATGGATCAGATCCGTGATTTTGAAGCCTGGATGCGGGAGCTGGAGCAGGATGGTCTGATCACCATAAGGTACGGGAGTGGAGAGATCAGAAAGCTGACGGCAGATCCGGAGAGCTGGGATCTGTATTATGAGGTCCTGCAGAGAAGGGATAAGCTTTCATTACAGCAGGACCAGATCATGCTGTATCAGAGGTATCTGGGGATGAGTCCGCTCCTGGACCGGTTCTGCCGGGAGCAGATCGGACGTTTACAGCAAAATAAAAATCCACTCTATGGAGGGAAGGAAGCAGAGGCCATATTGGAGCTCTGTAAATTCATTTTACAGAACCAGCAGGACATCCTGGAGAGGGAGCTGTCGATGGCGGTTTTGAAGGACAGTAAGCGATGGGAGAAAAAATACCGTTCAAAGGTCTGCGGGCTTTTGAGAAAATACGGGGATTATGAGTCTCTGTTCCTGGGACTCACAGATGACCGGGATAAGGAGGATAAGCGCGAGACGGAACGGATCCTTCTGGCAGAGCATCAGATCTACCCCAATCCGTCCTATGTGTATTTCAAGGGAAATGCGGAATTTTACTTTTCCAACGGATTGTGTGTCCGGACAGACCCGTCCATGCCCATGGCCTTTTCTTCGGCTGCTCTGAAAGGCCTGAAAGCGCTGTATATCGGGGATGAGGCAGTAATTACCGTGGAAAATCTGACTTCATTCAACCGGATGCAGATGGAACGGGCGTTTCTGATCTTCTTAAGCGGATACCATAATTTAGCAAAGCAGGCGTTCATAAAGCAGATCGCCGGGGATAACCCGGGGAAGCAGTGGCATCATTTTGGAGATATCGATCCGGACGGCTTCTATATCGTGGAGAATCTGATCCGGGGAACAGGGATCAGTTTTCATACGGTCTATATGGATACGGATACTTTGAAAAAATATGATGAGTATACAAAGCCGCTGGAGGAGCGTGACAGGAGAAAGGCAGAGAACCTGCTGGCGGCCGGGCGGTATACGGATGTTATGAGCTATATGCTGGAAAAGGGGAAGAAGCTGGAGCAGGAGATCGTCAGCTGGATGGAATGGAAGGGAGCGTTATGACGGGAAAATGTGGAAAATCCCCTCACTTCTTTATCGCATATCTGTAAAGGCTGTGGTATAATGTCTGGAAACAGACATTATACCATCGCGCATCTGGTTTTCGCGTTCACCGCGAAAATCCAGGCGCTCAAATCTCCCGGAGGGGTACCATGTCCGAAGGACATGGTATAATGTCTGGAAACAGACATTATACCATCGCGCATCTGGTTTCTGCGTTCACCGCAGAAATCCAGGCGCTTAAATCTCCCGGAGGGGTACCATGTCCGAAGGACATGGTATAATGTCTGGAAACAGACATTATACCACAGCGCATCTGGTTTCTGCGTTCACCGCGAAAATCCAGGCGCTCAAATCTCCCGGAGGGGTACCATGTCCGAAGGACATGGTATAATGAAAATACTATGCAAATGGAAAAGGGTGCTGCCATGGACCGATATAGCGGACGGCTTTGGGCTGTTCTGAGAAATGAAAGGAATATTCTAGTTGCTGAAGAGACCACATCTGCCGGCAGATGCGGTTTCACAAGCGCGGCTTTTTCATGCCCTGCGCCAGCCTGTCCCTGAGACAGAGCGGCGCGGGGCTTTTTTTACGCGGGCAACGAGTCAAAGTCCGTGCCTGCATGAGACCCTGGCGGTTGCCGCGATAACCATAAGAAATCCGCGCAGCGCGCTTCTTATGGCTATCATTCAGAAGGAGGGAGTACACATGAGCCTTAAGTATACATGTCCCGTCTGCGGGACGCCTCTGGGCTATAAGGGACTGTGCTGGAAATGCAGGTCTGAACAGGAGAGGGATACGGTCCTTCACTGGAGTCCGGAGCAAGTGAAGGAAAAACAGGACGGGCTGGTCCGGAATATCCGGCGGCTGGCAGATATGGAGGATCCGGAGCTTACGGACTTCTGGAAGCTTCTGGGATACCGGGACGCCATCACGCCCAGGATCCAGCGGGCGGCGCTGGCCGCGGAGGTTTACTATCCCTGTGAGCTTTATTATCACGCCCCGGAGGATGTGCGGGACGGCCTGATCCACGCCCTGCTTTCTGCGGAGAATTCCAGCGAAGCGTCTGAGCTGATGTGCTGCCTTGCCATGCAGGGAGATGACCGGGCGCTGGAAACGCTTTTGGAGCTGGAGAAACATCCGCGCCCATGGAGAAAGAATCTCTATGTGGACCCGTCCATCTACGCCCAGTGCGGCGGCTGGACCTTTGATAAGGAAGGGCAGCGGATGCAGCTTAACTTCGATACCTGCTATCCGATGGTGAAGGGAGAGCCAGGAGAAGGATCTCCTATCCGTATGGGCCGGATGCGGGAGGACACCTGTCCCCACTGCGGCGGACGGATGGTGGATATTCTGGTGCTGGATGGACGGGATGAAAGGCTGAGATTCCTGGGGCTGGACGGCATCCTTACTGCCGCCTGCTGTCCCAACTGTGTGGGATTTCTGGATGGGCCTGCATTCAGCCGCTTTACTCTGGACGGCGGTGTGGAGGTGTTTCCCTCCAGGACCTTTGATGGGACAGGGAAGATGGACTGCTATGTCCGGCCGGAAGAATATAAGGCATTAACGGAAAACCGTTTTATACTGGGGAAATCGTCCGTTCCCCTGTTTTATGGCGCGGCCTGCGAGGATGTGAACACCATCGGCGGTTTTGCCAACTGGGTGCAGGACTGGGAATATACGGCCTGTCCCCACTGCGGAAAGCCCATGAAATATCTGGCCCAGATCCAGTGGGATACCCTGATGGACGGTACGGAAGGAACGCTTTATGTGGAGTTCTGCCCGGACTGCCATGTTGTATCCATGCAGCATCAGCAGACCTGAGAGGAGACATGGAGATAAGTTTACCCAAAAGTCCAGATACTGGACGAAGAGCTGGCATGAGAATGGTGACCGGATTTACAGGTCTGCGGGCCCGGGAGGTGGAACTGCAATGTCCATAACTGCCTATAAAGTGGAAGCCAACGGGCATGACCGGACCGGTAGGGATTTTGGTTATGTGAATATCATGCACCGCTACGGCAGCAGGCAGCCCTGTCTCCGGCCGGATCCGTGCGAAAAGATGGAGGTCATGTGGGCGGATGAGAGCGTTTACGGACCTCCTGCCCCCGGCAGCAAGGTGGGAGACTTTATCATGACATGGTTAATGGGCTCCTGGAACTGCGGGGTGTTTACCCACCGGGAGATCGCCCGGCGGCTGTCTGATACCTTCACTGGACTGAAGATCAAAGAACTGGAGTGGTTCGAGAACCCCAGGGAAAAGACACTGAAAAACGGAAAGCCCCGTGTGCGCCGGGCCAGGTGGCTGCCGGAGCGGGAGGTGGATCTGGTGTACCTTTACGCTGACCACACGATTGACGCAAGAGATCCGACTCCTGCTGAAACCGACTTCTTCACCGTCACAAGGATGGATCCCTGGGGCGTGAGCACCTGGTTCATGTGTACCTTGGAGACCGCCGGGAAGCTGGCCGCCATGGATTTTGAGAATCTGGACATCCAGGAAACTACCATTGTGGGATAGGAGTGATACAGCATGATCGGGACAGATGAAAACCGGGCAGTGCTCCATGTGGAGGTCATCTTCTGGAGCGGTAAACGAAAGGTGCCCCCCAGCCTGGTCAGCGGAAAATATTGTCCTCATTTTGTTGTCACAGGAACTGCGGAATATCTGGGTGTATGCTTTCTGGACGGAGCTGTGTGTGCATTTGATGGACCGGCTTTGGGGAATGCCCAGCCTCTCTATCCGGATACTGTGGATTACAGCTCGTTAGAAAACAATGCGGAGTTCTTAATTTATGAGGGAACAAATGTGGTTGGAAAAGGCCGGGTGCTGGGCCGGACGACACCATATAAGGTGAGACAACAACGAAAGCAGGTGTCTTATGTACCAAATTGCATATCTTGGCCGCTGGGAGACCCTTCCGGAAACGGCTGCCGCTATTTATGAACACGATATTTCCAGGCTGGAGGCAATGCTTCAAGGCGGGCTGGATCTGAATGTTCCTATCCAGCTCAGTGAGTATATCAAACTGATGCCGCTGGAGATCGCAGTTTTTCAAAACGATGTGCCCATGATCCACTTCTTACTGGAGCATGGAGCCGATCCTGACCTGGCGGTAGAACAGCCCCTGCTGCTCACTGCTGCCTGCTGCTGTGGAGCCCCAGGGATAAGAAACGGTGGTATCTGGACATGGAGCATGAGGAGTTCCATCCCCTGGCCAAATGGGAGGATTTTATTGCAGATCCTGGCCGGTATCTGAATGGGATGATCGAGGGAGAGTTTGAGGAATAAGGAGCAGGGCCACGACAACAATAGACTTTCTGACCCAGGCATATAAAAGCCTGGGTCAGCCGATCGGCCATATCGGTTGCTGCTGTCCGGCAGAGGTCTGGATCTCGGAGCATGGGAAGCTGTATGCGAAATAGGAGTATCAGGACGAGATCGAATGCTTTTCCTATGTGTTTGCCTGGAGCGGGCGGGAACTGCGGCAGTGTAAATTTGATTCCGCCGCCATGATAACCGTGGAGGCACTGGACGGAAAGCTATGAGAGTGCAGCAAGGAGGAACTGCCATGAGTATAAAAGAAAAACTGGAGCTGCTGGCTAAAAACAGCATCAGACTGAAAATAGAAGGAAAAGAAACATACAAACTGGGGGCCACCCGTTTTGGCGGGCAGCCCGATGTGCCGGCTGATTTCGTGTGGCCTGCTTATGAGGGCGAGAGCTATGACAATGTGGTGAAGGACCGTCCCCTTACTTTCCTGGCCCAGTTCAACTGTGCGGAGCTGGCCCGGTTTGACACGGAGCATCTTCTGCCCGACCATGGCCTGCTCTCCTTCTTCTATGAAACAGATACCCAGTGCTGGGGCTATGACCCTAAAGATAAGGGCTGCGCCCGCGTCTATTGGTTTGAGGACATTTCGGCCCTGGCCGCCGCGGACTTTCCTGCGGATATGGAGGATGATTTCAAGTTTCCTATGGTCAGGATCAAAATGGATTCAAAATACTCCTATCCTTCCTGGCAGGACTTCAGTGAAGTGTTCCCAGACGAGGAGGACTATGATTCCTTTGATTCCGCGTGGGCTGAACGGATGGAAGAGGATCCGGAAGGGCTGGAAAACCGTTCCCAGCTGCTGGGCTGGCCCTTTATCATTCAGAACAGTATGTTTGCCGAATGTGATCTGGTGACCCAAGGCTATCATCTGGGAAACGGCTGGGGTAAGATCCCAAAGGAGATCCGCCAGCGGGCGGAAGGATCTGCCCGTGACCGCTGGCTGCTGCTGTTCCAGCTGGATACAGTGGAGTGCGGCGGCTTCGAGCTGATGTTCGGGGACTGCGGGCATATCTATTTCTACATCACCAAAGAGGACCTGGCTGCCTGCCGTTTTGACCGGATCTGGCTGATCCTCCAGTGCTACTAAAAGCATGAAACGGGACTTTACTAGTTGGTGCGGTCAGATATTGCAGGATCCCCAGAACATTTCTCTGCTGAAATTTGGAATGTCACAGGATGAGGACGGTTTCACGGTATGCACTCCGCTGGACGCTGCCCCGCCTGACGGCCATCTTGGCCGTGACAAAGACCATTTTTACCAGAATGATGAGAGGATGGAAGAACCACTGTACGAGACGACACAAGAACTGGAAAGGAAGGAAAATAGCGATGGACTATTTGAAGATACTGCGTGAAAATCCTGATCTGGCAGATGAATTTGATTCTCTTTTTGACTTTTTCCTGCTGGATGAGCTATCCCCGCGGGATGACGCAGAAGGCCGATGTAGCTTTTCCCTGCCCGGCATGGCGTTTGCAAGAGATGGCTCCGGCGGAGAATACCACCTGTTGGAGGATGGCTCCATCGGCTATTACAGCAGCGAAGGAGAGGCGGGCCGTTTGGCCGAGAGCATGGACGATCTCTTTTCCCTGCTTGTGAACTGTATCTGCTGGCACGACTGCTGTGACGCAAAGCAGTATGTGGATCGCAAAACCTTGGAGGAGTATGGGCAGAGATGTCGTAACGGCAACTTGGAAGATATGGACGTGGACCGCTGGCGGCGGGTATCCGCTGCGCTCGGTATCCCAACAAGCGGGGAACTGGCTCCCGTTCTGGAGCGGTTCCGTAAAGCAGCACAGCGCCAGCCCCTGTATCAGTGCATGTTCCATGAGGACGACGGAAGCCTGACCGAATCATACGGTTTGATGTTTGAATGAGAAAGGAGTGCTCCCTATGAAAGCATTTGACCCCAATTATAAACTGCTGGACGAGATGTACCAGGACGAATACTATCCCGATTTCCTGGTGGATAAGGTAAAGGAAGAGCTCCAGAAGGTCATCCGTCTCCTGGAGAGCGGCGAAACTGACGTTGGAGCGGTGCAGAAAACATTGGATGAGGCGGTCTGCGGCATCAATGATCTCCAGGAGGAGTTTGACGAGAACGACAGTGAGATCGAAACGGTGGCACGGGATTGTATCGGAGTTACCGTGGCCTATATTCTGGAGTGGTTTGGCATCCCCATTGATATCGAGGAAGCCATCCGGGAACGGGACTGGTAAAACCAGAATGGACGGTGTATAAACTGCCGCTGGGATGGCTCAAAGAGTGAATATATCAAAAAAACTGAATCAACAGGAGGAAACGGATATGCCTGCAACTGAATGGTTGAACAAATACGAATCCGTCAAGGATAAACTGGCCTGCAAAGCTGACCTGGAAACATATTTTACAGAAAAAATGATCGGGAACATGGCGGTAGATGTGCTGGACATCGGCCCCGTCCATTTCCCCACTGGGACGATCTTCGCCTGCGATCCGATGGTGGAACTGGAGGATGCCCTGCCGTTCCTCCAGAGCATCCCTGCCGGAACTTACCCGGTAAAGATCTGCGTGGTACCCAGTGAGCAATACGGCGACCGCTATGCCTGCGTCAAGGTGGAGGTCAGCCAGGAGAAGCCTGTCCGCTATGAACTGGGCATGACAGGCAATGAGGAGCTGGACGCGGCGCTGGGAGATGACGACTACTTCGGTTTCGGCGTGGACGCCGGGATGGGGTGCATTGCGGACATCCAGACCCAGGCGGCATTTAAGGCGTACTGGGCCAGGCGGCTGGAGGAGGACCCGGACATCGACCCCTACAACGACCTGTTCTGCGATCTTCTGGAAGAAAACGCCAAAGCCCATCCCGAGTATCAGGGCAGCTGCGGCGACTGGCTTAACTGGCCGGTGCCGGACACGGACTGCAGCCTGCCCATCTTCGCCTCCGGCTGGGGGGATGGGTACTATCCCGTTTACTTCGGCTACGACGCCAAGGGTGAAGTCTGCGCCGTATATGTGCGGTTCATCGACATTGAAGCCAGTTATAGAGAGCAGGAGTAAAAATGTGACAGAACAAAGCAGCCAGTCAATACCGCAAGCCCCGTGCCCGGCTGATGAAGCTGGCCGCCAACCAGCCAGGCAGGGATGCCCAGACCCAGGCGCTGGAGGCAGAACCTGCGGGGCTTTGCGCGGATGGAGGTGCGGGACGAGCTGCGCCGGGTGACACAGAATGAAATGCTTTGCGATTGGAGTACAGTATGGGAAAAATGAAACTGCATGAACTGGTAAATTACTATCATATTGGAACGGATCTGTCCTGCGCCGAGGCGATGTTCATGGCCTGCAATGAGTATTACCATCTGAATTTGTCTGAGGAGACCCGGAAGATGTTTTCAGTCATGGGCCTTGGGATGCAGACCGAACAATCCTGCTGCGGTGCCTTCACCGTGGCGGTGGGGATCATTGGTCTGATGACGGCGAAAGAAGGACAGACCGATGTGGACAACATGGAAGGATGCCAGATGATCACCGAATTGACGGAATTCGTACTGGGCTTTTATGGAACGCTCCACTGTGTTGAGCTGCAGGATCTGGAGATTGTGGGCTATGAAAACCCCTGCCACGCCATTGTGGAGGCACTGGCCAGGAAGCTGGAGGAGCTGCTGTCCAGGATGGGCCGGTAGGCCAGCGGCGATGAAAAGACGGTGCAGATGCGCCTAACATGGCCGGGTATACAGGCTCTGTTGGGAGACCGCAGAAAATTTTTCCAGCCTGCTCCTGGATCTTGAGGAGCAGGTATCGGAACTGGAAAAATCGTGCGGAGCAGACTGAACGGACAGAAAGAGGAGTGATCATGAACGTAAATTTATACCGCCCCCAATTTAATAAAATGGATCCCACTGAGAAGCAGGCGCTGATGGAGAACCTGGCTGTTCGTTATGATATGGCCTTTCTCGGCCTGCATACCTTTGAACGCTGGGGCCAGAGCTGCACCACCGGCGTATTCAAAAAGGATGGCCGCGAGTTCGTCTTTGTCCCCGGCGATACGGTCACACTGGGCTGGGAACGGTTTGCTGTGGGGCTGAATGAGGAAAGCCGGGAGGAACTGGAGTACCTGTTCCAGGAATGGGAGGCGGATCAGGAGCCGGAAGAGCTGATCAAAGAGAGCATGGCTCCCGTGCGGCAGGCATCCATCGGCCCCATGCTGGCAGGCCGGGAGCTGGAGGAGCTCTGCTGGGAGCCGGTACAGCTGGATGATCCCAGGCTGACCGCCCATCCTGGCTGGCTGAAGGAATTCCGAGACTTCGCCTGGAGTGACAGCAGCAGCCTTACCCTGCACCAGTCGGCCCGTATGGAACGGACGGAGGATGGCTTTCAGACCTGGATCTATCACCGCACAGAGTATGAAGCCCTTCTTGACCAGCTGAAGAAACAGGGCCTTTCCCTGCCCACAGCAGACGAGTGGGCCTATCTGTGCGGCGGCGGGTGCCGGACCCTGTTTCCCTGGGGGGATGGGCTGGACTACTCCATGCGTCTGCACTGGTTTGAAGACATGGAGGAGGACGGGGACAGGCCTTACGATATGGAGGAACCCAACTTTTTCGGCTTGTCCATTGCCTATGACCCCTATATGCGGGAGGTGGTGCAGGCCGATGGATTTACCACCTGCGGCGGCGACGGCGGGTGCAGTATCTGCGGCGGTCTGGGGCCGTTCCTGGGCTTCCTTCCCTGTTCGCCCCACTGTAAGCCGGAAGTGCAGGAGGACAATGAACTGAATGGAGACTATGACTTTTACAGGCCGGTCATCCGGGTGGAGTCAGCCTGACCAATGATCTGGAGGACACGGAATGAGAGAGACGACGCCTGATCTCACAAGGATCAGTAAATATATAAGTTTGATCCTTCGGCACAAGCCGGAGGTCATCGGAATCCAGCTGGATGCCCACGGCTGGGCGGATGTAAATGCGCTGCTGGCAGGCATCAGTAAGAAGTATTTTATTGACCAGGATATTCTGGAGGAGATCGTGAGGAGCGACAGCAAGCAGCGGTATGTTTTCAATGAAGACCGGACGCGGATCCGGGCCAGCCAGGGCCACTCCGTCCAGGTGGATGTGGAACTTCTTGTGGCCGAGCCGCCGGAGACGCTGTACCATGGAACTGCCCGGCGGTTTTCCGCCTCCATCGAGGACCAGGGACTGCTCCCCCAAAGCCGCCTGTATGTCCATCTTTCACCGGATGTGGAAACAGCGGAGAAGGTGGGCCGCCGGCATGGGGAACCTGTGATCTACCTGGTGGATGCCGGGCAGATGCATAGGGACGGATCGCTCTTTTACCTGTCCGCCAATGGAGTATGGCTGACAAAAACGGTTCCTGCTCCATACCTGAAGCGCTTAGAGGAGTGAAGCTCCTGGAGCGGATCGAAGCGGCACTGACTATAATTTCCGGTGGGATTGATGGGAGAACGTGCAAATGAACGAATATTTAAAAAAATATATTGAACTAAAAAAACGGTTTTCCGCAGCTGACGGCGGCCCGGACAGCGTCCGCGCTCTCTATGGTTTCAAAAAGGAACTGGAGCAGTCCGGAGACAGGCAGGCAAAAGAGGTTCTGGTGGATGTGTACGACCTTCTGGACTTCAAGAAGGACGCCTACGACCTGCTTTCACGGGTCGGGAACCGTTCAGACCGGAAGGTCCTCAAACGTCTGGGCACACTGAAGGAATATGCGGAAAGCTGGGGCAACCATTATGCTGTTCCCATGCCAAAAACGCCAAAGGAAAAGCAGCAGGAGAAGGAGCGATGGGCCCGGATGGGACTTCCCGCCTTCCGCTATCACCCGGATCCTTTGGATACCGGGGCCTTTAAGGAGTCTGAGGAGGGTGTTGTCTGTGACTGCTGCGGAAAAATCACCCGCCTCTTCTATACGGCTCCCTTCTTTTCGGTGGAGGATATTGACTATCTGTGCCCGGAATGTATCGCAGACGGCAAAGCAGCCCGGAAGTATGACGGAAGCTTTCACGACGATTACTCTGTGGACGATGGCGTAGATGATCCGGAGCGGCTGGACGAGCTTATCCACCGCACCCCCGGCTACTGCGGCTGGCAGCAGGAATACTGGAGGGCCCACTGCGGCGACTACTGCGCCTTTCTGGGCTATGTGGGAGCCAGGGAACTGCGGGCGCTGGGGGTATTGGATGAGGTGCTGGACGATCCCATGTGGGACGGGGAGCAGAAGGAAATGATCCGGGAATCGGTCAACGGCGGCCATCTGCAATGCTATCTGTTCCAGTGTCTCCACTGTGGAAAGCACATGGTCTGGATGGATTTTGATTAGGGAGTTTATTTATGACCGCGCAGCTGTGATTCCATCAGTTGGGGTATGCAGCGCTGAAAGACTGCGATCCCGCAAAAAAAGCAATGGGCCCTTCGCACGCTCACTCTCTGGAACAGGGTATCTTTGCCCTTCTGGACCGCAGGATGGGAAAGCGCCGCTTTCCTGCTTCCCAGACGGAGGATACCCTGGACTGCGCTCTTCTGGAGGGAGAACCGGCGTCTGAACGGCTGGCAGCTTTTTAGGAGCGGGATCTCCCAGAGCTGGCCGCCGAAATTGCTCCAGACTGGGATCTGCCCGCTGAGGCGGTGCAAAGCGTGCGGAAGGATGAGGATGCTCAGGCTGCGTTCGATCCGCATAGCTCCTGCGGGCGGGTGAAGCACCTGCTGGCGGCTCCCCTGACAGCAGGTGTCGGTTTTACTGGATTATTAAGGAGGAATTTTATGGGATATGATGTGAGTTTCCACCCGATCTCACCGGAGGAAATGCAGGAATGGTATTTTGGGCCTCTTACATGGGTACAGCAGGGCCGGGAGGAAAAGGTGCTGGCCCTTGCGGCACAGTATGGGATGGAGGATTTCTATGCGGAAAAGTATCTGGATACCCTGCGGGTCGGAGCTGGGACAGGACCAGATGAGCTGTTTGATAAGAGCCATGGCTTTTATATTGCAGTGATCCAGGGCTTTTTCCGGGATTACTTTTACACCAGAGGGAGCGCCTTTTCTTTTCTGGTGGAGCAAAAGCCAGAATATGTCCGGTATTTTACTCCGTGGGAGCAGATCGTGCCGGCTGTCTTTCCCAATCCGGCAGAAAACCGGATCATTGAAAATTACTGCTCTGGCGTGTACCTGTCTCCGGATCAGGCGGCACAGCTTCTCCAGGATCTGGAGCAGGACAAAAAGGTTCAGGAAGATCTGGAAGGACTCTGGTGTGACGGGCAGCTTGCGGTGCTGAAAAAGGCCCTCACCTCCGCTGTGGAGCTGGGGGCCGGACTGCTGGAAGCTACGGAGGTGGTGGAGCCTGATCCGATCTCTCCCAATGAAAGTACGAGCTATTCCAACCTGTACCACTGCGACCGGGACGGAGTGTATCTTTATATAGATATGGCTATAAAGCAGATCGCCCAGGCCATGGGGAAGGATGCTGACGACAGATAAGATCAGAAAAATGACAAGGAAGGAGAGCGATGGATCGATGAATGGGATCATTCTTCTGGTCATCATTCTGCTGCTCGTGGTGTTCCTGACGCTTCTTATCACCAGGCAATGGGGCGGGCTTTTCCTGTTCCTTCTGGCCCTGTATCTGATGTTCAGATAACCGGGATATCACACCGGCTCTCCGGGCTGTCGTCCCACTAAAACGGCGCTTTCCCTGGTTTTTGCAAAACAAATTGAATTTCCTGGGGAATAATGGTAAGATGAAGGGAGAACAATTCTGAAAGCAGGTGACGGTTTCCCATGGAAACACAGATCATAGACTTCCATACCCATATTTATCCTGTGGCCCTGGCCAGACGGGCCATGGAGGTGGTCAGACGGGAGGGGGATCCCTATGACAGCCTTCCCATCCGGGAAAACCTCCTCCGGCGTATGGAGGAAGCAGACATCTCCTTATCCGTGGTCCAGCCGGTGGTATCCAGGCCGGAGACCCAGACAGATGTGAACCGGTTTGCCAGAGAGATCGTAAGGACCAATCTGATCTCCTTTGGAGGCCTCCATCCGGACTGTCCCCACGTGCTGGAGGAGATCGAGAAATTAAAGGATCTCCATATGGCCGGGGTGAAGTTCCATCCGCCGTTCCAGAAGGTACATCTGGAGGACGGAAAATACAGGGAAATATGGGAGAGGATCAATCATCTGGGCCTTCCGGTGCTGATCCACTGCGGCTGTGCCAAGGTCCCCAGCCCCTATGATCTGCATCCGGCATCGGCAGAAGAGATCATCCGCCTCCTTCCGGACGTACCGGTGATCCTGGCCCATATGGGCGGCCTGTCCATGGACCAGACCGGGGAGGACAGGCTGTACCGTATGCCGGAAAACGTATATATTGATACGGCCATGAGCGCAGAATTCCAGAATAAGGACGAGTTTGAGCGGATCGCAGGCTCCTTTGGGCCGGACCGGGTGATATTTGGAAGCGATTTTCCCTATGGGAGCCAGAGAGCGGCGATCCGCCTTATAGAAGAAACCGGATTTTCCCCATGGGAAAAGGCGGCGATCCTGGGAGAAAACGCCAGGAAGATCTTAAAAGACAGTATACGGAAGCGTTAAAATAGAATCAGCTGTGAAAAAAAGGAGAGGATAAAATGTATACATGCGCAAGCTGCACGATCCATGCGTGCAAGGATCCGGAGCATAAGGATATGCCCAAAAACTGTCCCATGCGCCAGGAAGCCCTGGTGGAGGAAGCAAAGGCAGAGTATCAGAAGCCGGAGGTGCAGAAGTTTTTCGTGACCTCCTCAGAGATCGAGCATGACGGCTACTGCCAGTGGCCGAGGCTGAAGGAGACCATGGTATTCTGTAAACGGATGGGATATAAAAAGATCGGACTGAGCTTCTGCATCGGTTTTGCAAAGGAAGCCAGGATCGTGGCGGATCTTTTCAGGAACGAGGGCTTTACGGTGGTATCTGCCGTCTGTAAGTCCGGGGGAGTGGACAAGACAGAGGCCGGGATCCCCGATGAAAAGAAGCTGAAGCCGGGCCAGTATGAGGCCATGTGCAACCCCATCCTCCAGGCGAAGCTCTTAAATGAGCAGAAGACGGATTTCAATATCGCCCTGGGTCTCTGCGTGGGCCATGACTCCCTGTTTTACCAGTATTCGGAGGCCAGGGTCACGACTCTGGTGGTCAAGGACCGCGTCCTGGCCCACAATCCGGTGGGAGCCATCTACTGTGCGGACGGATATTTTAAGAACCGTCTGAAGGTTGAAGAATAGCTGTCAGGATCAAGGAAACAGGACAGACCGCCGCGCATATGCTTTCATAAGCGGAAGCATATGCGCGGAGGGATTTTATGCGGATGAGCGAGTTAAAGCGCAAGGAGGTCATCAACGTCTGCGACTGCAGACGGCTGGGATTTGTCGGGGACATGGAGTTTGATCCATGTACGGGCCAGATAAAGGCCCTGATCGTTCCGGGGCCTGGCTGTGTCTGCGGCTTTCTGGGCCGGGAAAAGGAATTTGTGATCCCCTTTGAGGACGTGTGCCAGATGGGGGACGACATTGTCCTGGTACGGCTTCGGGAAGAACCGCCCAGACCGCAGAAATAAAGGAAGTGAGGAAAAGAGAATGAAATGCCCATTCTGCAATGCGTCAGACACCAAGGTCATCGACTCCAGGCCGGCGGATGATAACAGCTCCATCAGGCGGAGAAGACAGTGTGAACAGTGCGGCCGCCGGTTCACCACATACGAAAAGCTGGAGACCATGCCTCTTATGATCATAAAAAAGGATGATTCCAGGGAGACATATGACCGTTCCAAGCTGGAGAAGGGGATCCTCCTTTCCTGCCACAAGCGGCCGGTCTCTTCCCAGGAGATCAGCGCTGTGATCGATGAGATCGAAAACCAGATCTTTAATATGGGGGAGCGGGAGATCCCGGCGTCTCTGATCGGAGAGCTGGTGATGAAGAAGCTGAAGGATGTGGACGAGGTGGCCTACGTGCGGTTTGCCTCCGTTTACAGGGAGTTCAAGGACGTGAACGCGTTCATGGAGGAGCTGGCCAAGTTCCTTAATAATAAGTAATAAGCAGAGGCGCGTATGTTAGAACGATTTTTTCCAGACGAATATGTGGACAGCGCCTATGGGATCCCCTTTGAGGAGCTGTACCGGAAGGGTTACCGGGGGATCATCTTTGACGTGGACAACACCCTGGTTCCCCACGGCGCTCCGGCGGACGCCCGTTCCATCGGCCTGTTTGAGCGCTTGAGGGCCATGGGCTTTTCCACCTGCATCCTTTCCAATAATAAGGAGCCGCGGGTGGCTCCCTTTGCCGGCCAGGTAAAGAGCCCCTATATATTTAAAGGGGGAAAGCCGTCGGTGAAGGGCTATGAGCGGGCCATGGAGGTCATGGGGACAGGCCGGGAGAACACCCTCTTTATCGGGGACCAGCTTTTTACCGACGTGTGGGGGGCCAGGCGCACAGGCCTTTACAGCATCCTCACAAAGCCCATGGATCCCCATGAGGAGATCCAGATCGTTTTCAAGCGGTATCTGGAGGCGGTGGTGCTCCGGGCCTATAAGAAACAAAGGCAGAAGCCGGATGTTTGATTTTAAAACAGTTCAGCCCTATGGGGATCCAGACAGAAAATGCTTATGAAATCAGGTTTTCAGCGCTTTTTCCTGCCGGGATCTTTGCGCAGTTGAACTGCTGCCTGATTTTTGTAAAAAATGGTTGAAAACATAGGCATTATAGTATAAAATAGGATAGAATCAGCCATAAGCGTGAAATGAGAGAATCAGATTTTAAGGAGGAATATCATTTATGGTATCAGCAGGCGATTTTAGAAATGGCGTGACACTTGAGATTGACGGTCAGGTAGTACAGATCATGGAATTCCAGCACGTAAAGCCGGGCAAGGGCGCCGCTTTCGTTAGAACTAAATTAAAGAACGTTATCAACGGCGGTGTAGTTGAGAGAACCTTCCGCCCCACTGAGAAATTCCCGGCAGCAAGGATCGACCGCGTGGACATGCAGTATTTATATGCAGACGGCGATCTTTACAACTTCATGGACAACAACACCTACGAGCAGGTTGCCTTAAACAAGGATATCGTTGGCGATGCCTTAAAGTTCGTGAAGGAAAACGAAGTTGTTAAGGTATGCTCCTATAACGGAAGCGTATTCTCCGTAGAGGCTCCCTTATTCGTTGAGCTGGAGATCACAGATACAGAGCCGGGCTTCAAGGGCGATACAGCCACTGGCGCTACAAAGCCGGCAACCGTTGAGACTGGCGCACAGATCAACGTTCCGTTATTCGTAAGCACCGGAGACCGCGTTAAGATCGATACCCGTACAGGCGAGTATCTGTCCAGAGCATAAGATCCGGAACAGAAAAGAGAACATTGAAAACAGGAGTCCCGTGACTGGTTCATGGGACTTCTTTGTTTTTTATGGGGAAAACTATATTTTAAGGAGGTTGTGAAATGAAAAAGCAGATCCTGACCCTCTCAGCAGCCGCTTTTATGGCGGCCCTCACGTGCCAGACGGCCTTTGCCCTGGATCACGATGTGGTGATCCTCCACACCAACGATACCCATTGCGGCATCGAGGAAAACATGGGCTACGCCGGACTTGTCTGGTATGAAAACCAGATGAAGGAGGAGACTCCGTATGTGACCCTGGTGGATGCCGGGGACGCCATCCAGGGCGCGCCGGTGGGGACTCTGTCCGAGGGCGAGTACCTGGTGCAGATCATGAATAAGGCCGGATACGATTTTGCCGTTCCCGGAAATCATGAATTCGACTACGGGATGGAAAAGCTCCTGGGACTTTCCGCCAGACTGGACTGCGGCTATTCTGCCTGCAACTTTGTAAACCTGCCGTCAAAGACCCAGGTGTTTGCGCCTTACAGGATCATGGAGTACGACGATATCCAGGTAGCCTTTGTAGGCGTTGCCACACCGGAGAGCATCACCAAATCCACGCCGGCCTACTTCCAGGACCAGTTTGGAAGATACCGCTTCAGCTTCTGTGAGGATGAGACGGGAGAGGCTTTATACAGCCAGGTACAGAGTGCCGTGGACCAGGCCAGGGGCGAAGGCGCCGACTATGTGATCATGGTGGGCCATCTGGGCGATAACGGGATCACAGAGAAGTGGAGCTCCAGAAGCGTGATCGCCAACACCACCGGCATCGACGCCGCCATTGACGGCCACTCTCATGAGGTCTGTGTGGAAAATGTTCCCAACGAGAACGGGGAGATGGTGGTACTGACCCAGACCGGCACCAAGTTTGCCAACACCGGAAAGCTGACCATTACCACCGACGGACAGATCCAGGCCTCCCATGTGAGCGCCGTGACGGACGCAGAGGGAAATCCGGCAAAGGACGCGGAGATGGAGAGCTTCATCAACGGGATCAAGTCCCAGTATGAGGAGTCTCTGAAGGTGGTCCTGGGCCGCACAGATGTGGATCTGATGGATAAGGATCCGGAGACCGGGCTGCGGGCAGTGCGGAAGGCAGAGACCAACCTGGGCGACCTCTGCGCCGACGCCAGCCGCTATATGATGGGCGCGGATATCGGCTTTATGAACGGCGGCGGCATCCGTGCCGGGATCGAAGCTGGAGATATCACCTATGAGGACGCTTTAAGCGTATTCCCTTATGGGAATATGATCTGTATGGCAGAGGTCTCCGGGCAGAAGATCAAGGACGCCCTGGAGATGGGCGTGAAGAATTATCCCGAGGAAAGCGGCGGCTTTATCCACGTTTCCGGGCTTACGTATACGGTGGACTCCTCTGTGCCCTCCAGCGTGGTGCTGGATGAAAAGAGAAATTTCGTGTCTGTGGGCGGCGAGTACCGGGTGCGGGATATCTATGTGGGAGAAGAGCCCCTGGATGTGAACCGGACCTATACGCTGGCCTCCCACAACTACTGGTTAAAATCCGGTGGAGACGGCATGTCCATGCTCATGGGCTGTCCCATTTTAAAGGATGAGACCATGGTGGATGTGGATACCATCACTTCCTATATCAGTGAATATCTGGGAGGAACCGTGGGAGAAGAATACAAAGATCCCAGGGGACAGGGAAGGATCACGATCAAATAGGATAGAAAAGAAAAAAGATCCCACTCCGGGTCCCGGCCTTATTGGGATTCAGAAGGAATCATACTGTGCGGATTCTGAAGGTCCGGAAACCTCTGGTCACAGCTTCCGGACAGGATCTGGGATACAGAGTGGGATCAGGCCCGTTCTCCGGTGCAGGAGGGCGGGCTTTCTGAATGTAGGACCTGCTGCACTCCCGCAGAAGCATCGGTCCGCGGTACTTTGGCGTGCATCAGGCACCTTCATTATAGTACAGGCTGGTTTTTAAATCAAGGGTGAATTGTAATACATATGAAAAGAGCAAAGAGATACGCTTTTGTTCACAAGGTCCGGTACTGGACAGAAATAGTCTCCGGAATATTATAAACGGCCGGGGCGGGATGGATGGCCGGTCCGGAGGGCGGACAGAATGGATTCAATAATAGGGATCAGGGCAGCAGCCTCATCCTCGCTGCACTGCTCGATCAGAAGGTGCAGCTTACTGACAGCCGGATTATCCAGGCGGATCTCCGGATGGAAGATCTCTCTGGAATCTATTTTGAGCGCACGGATCAGAGGGAATAAGATCTCCATTTTGGGATTCCCTTTATAATTTTCAATATTCATTACTGTACGCACATCGACGTCGATCTGGTCTGCAACCTGGTTTTGTGTGAGCCCCAGTTCACCGCGTGCCTTTTTTACCGCATCGCCCAGGGGCTGGGAAAATTCCTGCATAGCTAGTCACCTCAAATCTATTGTACAATATAGCTCATTTTATTTAAATTCATTATAGTTCCCATTTTCACTGTATTTTAATACATTTTTCGCGAAAAATAAATAGGAAGCAAAAATTTAGCAACACATACAGGAAAAACTGGTAATTTTTCAAAATTGGAAGTATAATAAAACCAATGGAGGAAGGCATATGATCTTATATTTTACAGGAACGGGAAACAGTGCTTTTATTGCAAAGCGGATCGCAGAAAAAACGGGAGATACGGCTGTGGATGTGTTTCCCATGATAAGGGAGAACGATTATGGGAAGCTCAGCTCCAGCCGGCCGTTTGTGGTGGTCTGCCCTACCTATGGCTGGCAGATCCCCCATGTGCTGGGAAACTGGCTGAAGAAAACGAGGCTTTCAGGAAGCCGGAAGCTGTACTTTGTAATGACCTGCGGCGACGGGATCGGAAATGCCGGAGGGTATGCAAAACGGTTCTGTGAAAAAAAGGGAATGGAATATATGGGCTGTGGAAAAGTAGTGATGCCGGAAAATTATGTGGCCATGTTTCCGGTGCCGGACAGGACGGAGGCAGAACGGATCATCGGGAAGGCTATCCCCCAGGCGGACCAGATCGCAGAGCACATCAGAAAAGGGAATCCGCTTCCGAAGGCGGAGATCTCGCTTCTGGACCGGTTCCTCAGCACTGTGGTGAATCCTGTGTTTTACAAGCTGTTCGTCCATGCGGGAAAATTCAGGACCACGGAAAGGTGTACAGGCTGCGGGGCCTGTGTAAGGCTCTGTCCCCTGTCCAATATCCGTCTGGAGGACGGGAGCCCTGTGTGGGGATCAGACTGTACCCACTGTATGGCCTGCATCTGCCGGTGTCCGGAACAGGCCATCGAATACGGGAAGGCCAGCCTGGGAAAACCCAGATACCAATGTCCGGGAGCCGGGGAGGGAAATAGGGGGCCGCAAAAAAATATATAAAAAATTTGCAGGAACCCCTTGCAAGTTTTGAAAAAGTGTTGTATTATATAAAAGATGCATCTGTAGCTCAGTGGATAGAGCAATGGCCTCCGGAGCCGTGTGCGTAGGTTCGATTCCTATCAGATGCATTTTTTTGTTGCAGAAAATGCCTTTGGCGGCTTCCGGGCGGGAGCCAGGCGCGGGCCTAGCCCCGCAGGTCTGCCACCAGCCGCTTTGGTTTTTCCAGAAGGGCCAGGGCATCCAGGATGGATGTGGTACACAGGTCCGTACAGCTTAAGAGCTTTGAATAAGCGCCTTCTTCTCCGATAACGGAGATGGAAAGGGCGCTTTCTTTGCACATAAGGCAGTCGTTGCGGCCATTGCCGATGGAAACGCAGCGCTCCGGCCCCAGGGAGCGGACGATGGCCAGCTTGGAATCCATGGCAGAGCCGGCCGGAAAGGTCTGGATGGTCAGAGGAAGTCCCTGGCACATGGCCCTGGCGGTCCCGTGGGTATCCGCGGTGAGGACATGGATCTGGAAATCCTTTGAAAGGCGGACCAGGGCCTCCCTTACCTCAGGAGGGATCTGGCCGTCCACGGCGATGGTGCCGTTATAATCTAAAACGAGAAAGGACAGGTCTAAGGTTTTATAGCCTGGGATCTGGATGTTCATGATTGCTCTCCCTATGTATATTTTTATGAAGCGTTTCTATTATAACACGGAGCTTCCAGGGATGCCAGGAGACCCAGGATAGATTTTCTGTAAAAGCCTCAGATGCCATATAGAAAAATTCAATTAGCTTTTTACAGCTTCCGAGACTATACTTGATATGTTTGAGATTTTATCCCAATATTATCTAAGGAGGAAAAGAGAATGAAAAAGAATCTTGCGAAGCTTCTGGCTGTGTCCGTATCCATGGGAATGCTGACGGCATGCGGAGGAAACGGCGGGAAGACAGAGACCACGGCGGCAGAGACAAAGGCAGCTGAGACTACGGCGGCAGAGACAAAAGCGGAGGAGACGAAGGAAACTGAGACCACAGCAGCGGAAAAGGAAGAAGAGAAATTCCAGGCCTCCGTGCTGTTCTGCGGCTCCACCTCCCTTTATCCGATCATGTCCTCACTGGCCTCTTCTTTTACAGAGGAATTCGTGACCTGGGATAAGGTGGATCCGTCCTTCCCGGCTGAGAATATTTCCATTTATGTGGCTCCGGGCGGCTCCGGCGTGGGAGTCAGCGCAGCTGTTGATAAGACTGCGGACTTTGGTATGGTGGCGAGAGCCATGAAGGATAAAGAGGTGGAGGAACTGGGAGCCGATTACCAGTCCTTTATCGTTGCCAGGGATGCCCTGACGGTTTCCGTCAATGCAGAGAATCCCATCTGCGGAGTAACGGACGATCTGACCACCGATCAGATCCGCCAGATCTTCGCAGGAGAGATCACCACCTGGGATCAGGTGGATGCTTCCCTTCCGGCGGAGACGATCAACGTATATATCCGCGATCTGTCCGGCGGAGCCTATGAGGTATTCCAGAAATCTGTCATGGGCGACAGCGAGGTGACCGCATCTGCGACCCAGTCCGCATCCATGACGGAACTGGCTACAAACATTGCCAATGATCCGTGGGGGATCGGCTACGCAGGCTTCGGTGCGTACAATAAGGCCAATGCTGAGAAGCAGGTCCTTCAGGCTATGAAGGTAGACGGCGTTGAGCCCACAGTGGAGAATATCGTTGGGGATACCTATAAGATCCAGCGTCCCGTTATGTTCGTGACCGGTGATGTGGTCAGCCCCTCTGAGCAGGCGTTCATTGATTACATCTTCTCCCAGACTGGCTACGATGTGACAGAGGCCAACGGATATATCCCGGCCTTTACTGTGGGAGAATAAACTCTGACAATCGAAAAAAGTCCAATAGGATCAAAGCTGGGGGAATGGCAGAGGACCGGGGATGCCGGGAATTCTGCCGCCCCCAGTATCTGTATGTAAGAGACAGAAAGAAAGCCCTTTGCAGGGCTGTCCTGTTGATGGAGAGGTGCGATGAGAAAGAAGCTGGATAAGATTTTTGCGTTTTTTATCTGCGGGATGACGGTCTTTTCCATTCTGGTACTGGGATTTGTCATTTATTTTATCGTCCGGGAAGCCCTGCCCCTGTTTTCTGAGGTAAGCGTCCTGGACTTTCTGTTTGGAAGCAGGTGGATGCCTGTGGACTATACCGGGACGGTCTCGTTTGGGATCTTCAACTTCATTGCCGCTACGATAGCAGTCTCCTTTACTGCCCTGGCCCTGGCTCTGGGAGCAGGGCTGGGAGCGGCGGTATTCCTGGCGTTTGTTGCAACGGAACGGCTGCGGAGCTTTTTGTATCCCTTTGTGGACCTTCTGGCTGGTATCCCTTCGGTGATCTATGGGTTTGTTGGCCTGCAGGTGTTAGTGAAGCTGTTTTTAAAGGCCGGAGTGCCCACCGGCTCCTGCGTTCTGGCGGCAGGGATCCTGCTGGCGGTGATGCTCCTTCCCTTCCTGGTGTCCTCCTGCTGCGAGACCATGCTGAAGGAAAAGGAAAAATATGAGCTGGCGGCCTGTGCCCTGGGCGTTTCACGATGGTATGCGGCTGCAACCGTGATCCTTCCTGCATCGGGGAGGAACATCCTTCTTTCCATGATCCTGGCCATCGGCCGGGCCATGGGGGAGACCATGGCGGTGATGATGGTCATGGGAAACGCCAATCTGTTCCCGAGGCTCCTGGGAAAGAGCGAGAGCATTGCCTCGGTGATCGCCCTGGAAATGGGGACGGCCGTTTATGGGAGCACCCACTACCATGCGCTTTATGCGGCGGGGATGGTGCTCATGCTCCTGTTGTTCCTCATCAACGGGCTCATTGGCCTGATCCGCAGCCGGATGGAGGGGGAGACGCTATGAGATGGATCGGAACCTTTACGAAAATATGGGCGTATGCAGGCATCAGCGCTGTCTGTGCAGCGGTCCTGTTTCTTTTTGGATACGTTTTTTTCCAGGGGGCCGGGATCATCAGCGTGGAATTTTTGACGGAGGCCCCCAAAGGACTGGTGCTGGGAGAAGAAGGGGGGATCTGGCCTGCCATTACAGGAAGCCTGTGCTTTACCGGAACGGCCATGGTTCTCGCTTCTGTTCCGGCGGCAGCCTCAGCCCTCTATCTGGTGTTTTATTGCAGGAGCCGGAGGCTCTACCAGGCCATACGCCTGGTGATCCAGTGTATTTCCGGGATCCCGTCCATTGTGCTGGGGCTTTTTGCATACAGCTTTCTGGTACGGGATCTGAATCTGGGCCGATGCATCTTTTCCGCCGGAGTGGCCCTGGCGGTGATGATCCTGCCCTTTATTGAGGTACGGGCTGAAAAGGCGTTCCGGGAGGTACCGGCGGAGCTGGTCCGGTCCTCATACAGCCTGGGCTGCTCGAAGCTCTATACGATCACGCGGATCGTGCTGCCGGCGTGCCGGGGGGAACTGGTATCCGGGATCATCCTGGGCGGCTGCTATGCCATGGGAGCTACGGCGCCCATGATCTTTACGGGAGCCGTAGCCTATGCGGCGGTGCCGGACAGTATCTTTTCTCCGGCCATGGCCCTGCCGCTGCACCTGTATCTTCTGGTGGCCCAGGGATCCACATCCATGGATACAGCCTACGGCACGGCTTTTGTGATGATGGCCATGATACTTTTGAGCAGTCTGCTGGCCACAGCTTACGCAAGGAGGAGTCAGAACCGATGGAAGAGATCCTGATGCTTAAAAATGTCAGTGTTTTTTACGGGGAGCATCCCGTTTTAAAGGATGTGAACATGGGGATCCGGCCGGGCCGGATCCTGGCGGTCATGGGACCGTCCGGAAGCGGAAAGACCACGCTCCTGCGGGCGCTGAACGGTCTTTTGTGGGAAGAGCCGGAGGCAGAGATGAAGGGGGAGATCTGTCTTCTGGGACGGGACACCCGCACCATGGACCGGGAGGAGCTGCGCCGGAGGGTGGGGCTGGTATTCCAGACGCCTCAGCCGTTTCCGTTTTCCATTTATAAAAATATGACCTATGCTCCCAGATACTATGGGATCCGGAAGAAGGAGCAGCTGGAGGAGATCGTAAGGGAGAAGCTTATGATGGCGGGCCTGTATGAGGAAGTAAAGGGTGAACTTTCCAAAAGCGCACTGAAACTTTCCGGCGGGCAGAAGCAGCGGCTTTGTATCGCCAGAGCGCTGACGGCGGAGCCGGAGGTGCTGCTCCTGGACGAGCCCTGCTCTGCCCTGGATGTGAAGGCATCAGCGGTGATCGAGGAGACCCTTCTCGGCCTTAAGGAACGCTATACCATCGTCATCGTCACCCACAACATTGCCCAGGCCAGGCGGATCGCCGACGACGCGGCTTTTTTCTCCGAGGGGCGTCTTGTGGAATACGGAAAGGCAGAGACTCTGTTCACAGCCCCGGAAAAAGAAGAGACCCGGTCATTTCTGACCGGGGTCTGCGGATGATCCTCTGGTATGGGACTATTTCGTCACGGCCTTCCATAAAATATCGTGGCCCACGGTCTGGTAGAACATTTCCTTTACCTGCTCCGGCTCCTTTGTCTGGCCCAGGATCCACATGAGCTTGGTAACCGTGGCTTCCAGGGTCATATCGTAGGATTCGATGAGGCCGAAGGCGTTTTTGATCTTCTGGCCCACTTCATAAACGGACATGTTGCTGCCCTCCTGGGTCACCTGGGTGGTCATCACCACGATCTTTCCAGCCTGGGTCATTTTTTCGATGGAGTGGTAGAAATCACCGGACTCATAGGAGGGAAGACCGCCGACTCCAAAGGACTCGATGACCACGGCGTCGTAATGCTCTCCCATATAGTCCAGGATGGAAGACTCCATGGACGGGATCAGCTTTAAGAGAGCCACCCGGTCGTCCAGGTCATGGTAGAATCGGACATTTTCCCGGTCCTGCCATTTGTCGTCGATGTAGAACAGGATGTGCTCGTCCTGGATCACTGCCAGATAGGGGAAGTTGATGCTGGAAAAGGCATTGTAGCTCTTGGTGCGCTCCTTCTTTCCGCGGGTGCCGGCGATGACCTTTCCGTCAAAGACGATATTTACGCCGTGGGCCCGTTCACAGGAGGCGAACCGCAGGCTGTCCAGCAGGTTGGTGCGGGCGTCGGTCACATCCAGGTCGATGGGCTTCTGTGCGCCGGTGATGACGATGGGCTTTTTGGAGTGCTGGACCAGATAGGACATGGCGGCGGCGGTATAGGCCATGGTGTCGGTGCCGTGGCAGATCACAAAGCCGTCGTAATTATCGTAGTTTTCCTCCAGTACCTGGCATAAAAGCTGCCAGTGCTTCGGATGGATATTGGTGCTGTCGATATTTAAGACCTGGATGGCTTCCACTTCACAAAAGGAACGGGCCGCCGGAACGTAGGACAGAAGCTCGTCTCCCGTGAGGAGCGGCGTCAGTCCGGAGTCTCCGTGCTTGCAGGCGATGGTGCCTCCGGTCCCTAAAAGAAGAATATGTTTCATAGATGTATCCCCTTTCGTAGATATCATAGATACTGGTGATCGCTTTTTACCAATCATACCAAAAATCGACGGGAGGTTCAACTGTATGGAGAAGAAAATGAGAAAAAGGAGGTGACCGCCATGACTGGAATCCCCAGAGATCCTGTGATGCTTTTAAGCTACATCAATACCCAGCTGAGAGACTTTTATCCCAGCCTCGAAGAGCTTTGCAGCGCCCTTTCCCTGGATCGGGAAACCCTGGATGAGACCCTTTCGTCCATTGATTATTTTTACGACAGGGATAAGAACCAGTATCTGTAAAGCACGTCTTTCTGCATATCCGGCGGCATTTTCTGCCACACTGTTCCTATGGAAAACAAAATGAAGGATTTTTTAAAATGCGGCGCCGCCGGGTGGTGCATGGAGATCATATTTACGTCCCTGGTCTCCCTGGCCTCCGGCGACCGGAGGCTTGTGGGGAAGACCTCCCTTTTTATGTTCCCCATTTACGGCATGGGGGCCTTTCTGGGCCCTTTCTGCCGGAGTCTGGACCGGCATCTTCTCCGGCCGGGAAAAACGGATCCGGCAGACCGGCTCCTGCGCCATGGACTGAGGGACATGGCGCTTATTTTTACTGCGGAATATGTGACAGGGAGGCTCCTCCGCTCCCTTAGGGCCTGCCCCTGGGATTACACCGGCTGCCGGTTCAGCGTGGACGGCCTCATACGGCTGGATTTTGCCCCGCTCTGGTTCGTGGCCGGACTTTTGTTTGAAAGGATCACCCAGGGAAAATAATTTTTATTAAAAAATTGAAAAGTAAAACGGAAACAGGTAAATGAACCAAGTACAAATTCTTAGAGGAATTAGATATACTGCTAAAGTTTTGTATCGTATTGCGATATAATTTGACCTTAGAGTGTAAAGAAAATTTAGTATTATTTAGGCGTTGTTAAATTGGATGAGTATTGCAAATAGCGAATTTAAAATAGGATAAGTGTGTCAAACATGCATGTGATGTACTTACTCTGGTTTGGTTATTGCCAGAAAAATGTTAAAATTACTTTTAGATTGTTATATTCTGGCTTTTATATTCGTATAATAAGTAAATACGAGGGGAGGGTGAATCTGTTGTTCTAGTGTCGAGAAGAAAAGCAATATAACAAATGAGGAGGAAAAATATGACAAAAAAAGTGAAAATTACGCTATTAATTGGTTTGATTCTTTGTATTTTTAATGCAGAAATTGTGATGGCGGCTTCCAATATTCCTTATGCTCTTGATTTTTTTAATAGGAGTAACGCTCAAGGAACATGGCATCAAGATTCTATTGGATGGTGGTTTGAGTACTCTGGAGGAGGTTACCCTACAAATACATGGGAGCAGATTAATGATAATTGGTACTATTTTAATGAAGATGGATATATGCTTGTAGGCTGGCAAGAAATAGACAATGAGTGGTTTTTTTACAGGATTCATCTACTGCACAAGAGCCGTTTGGAGCAATGGTATCAGGATGGCAGGAAATAAATTCTTATTGGTATTATTTTTATACGGTTGAAACTAATGGACATCCATATGGAGCTATGGCAAAAGGGTGGTTCACGGTAAACGATAATGAATATTATACGGAAATAGATGAAAACTCTTCTATTCCACAAGGAGCTCGTCAAGTTGGATGGAGAAATTTTGGAAATAGTACAAAACCAGAATGGGCTTTTTTTAATATTTCTTCTGGGATATGTGAAGTAAAGGGTCAATTTTCCAAGGGATGTGAGCATGGAAAAACTACATATTTAGATTATAAATTTAAAGCATCCGTTAAGCCATTAAATTATGTATATTGGGGAAATACTTATCGGGAAAGAATTGATGAGGGTGTTTCTGTATGGAATAATGCAACAGATGTTGTTGAATTGGTTGAAGTGATGAACTCAGGTGTACTTTATTTTTATGGTTCTACATTGGACAATAATTATATTGCAGTTACAAAGTTTGTATATAATGGTGTGGAGAAAAACGATCCCAGAAATGAAAAGGATGATTGGGATGGGGGTACAATTTATTTTAATGAAATAAACGAAGCAGATGTAACTGCTGGTACGGTAGCACATGAATTAGGACATATACTGGGATTGGATCACCGTGATACTGACACTAGCAGCATCATGTACACCAGAATAGCTTCAACAAACAATAAGATACCTTCTAAAGTAGATGTTTCTAATGTGGAGCATTTATATAAATAAAACGATATTTTTTGACAAATCAATGAAAGCCTGCTAATAAAAAGTCAAGTGTTTTTTGAAGAAAATTTCAAAAATCCGATTTGATATTTTAGGGTACAACTTTTAAGCCACCATGAAT
>NZ_JAOQJF010000035.1:0-28404 GCF_025567195.1 Alitiscatomonas aceti
GGGGGCTGTCGGTTAATACCGATTTTTTCCCCGGATAACAAAAGAATGAGACAGTCCGCAGAACTCCTGGCTTTTTCAGGGCCATAGTTTTCTGCCGGACTGTCTCATTCCCTTTTGTTTCTAATTTCAGGGCATAGTATCCCCTCGTTTGGCATTTTGGGAACGCTCATTGCCTTTAAGCAGTTTTTTGTTCCTTTTTCCCTTCGTATTTTTCAATCTCATGATGCAGAAAACGGTGGTATTTCATGATATTCCGCCCGATCGCATACAGCATGAACGCTTTATACACCTTTTCTTTTGAACGGTAATGGAATCTCCGGAAGTTCTCATTCTCTTTGATGTCACCAAAGTGGCCTTCCGTCTGGATCGACCGTGTCTGACGCTTCAGGATCCCTTCTTCATTCTGGATGTTTTCATTGGTTTCCTCTTTCAGATCTTCCCCAAATGCTTTCCGGTGCTTTTCCAAAACCGGGATCAGCGTGTTGTAATCAGTCCGGTCGCTGCTGACATAACTGTGGACAATGAAATAGTTCTCTACTGCGATCTGGACATTGTATGCCGGTTTCAGCTGGCCGTTGAGCATGTGGTCTTCTTTCATTCTCATGAAGGTTGCTTCCAGATCTGTCTTGGAATAGCTGTTCCGTCCTTTGCCCATGATCTCAAAGTGTTCCTTGTATTCCATCAGGCGGCTGCCGCAGGTCTCCAGTTCTTCATACAGCTTCTGGATCTCCGGCTTACGCTGTCCCTTTCCGTAAACAAAACCGATCCCTTCCCCTTCAGCGATCGTTTTCAGGTTTTTCTGCAGCTTCAGGATCTCAAGCGGGGAACAGCCGTCGATTTCGATCACGGTATTATTGGAAATCTTCTTGTGCTTTGTCAGCTTCCGTTTCCGGTTCTCCTCGATCACACGCCGGACTTTGTCCATGCCTTCCACCACAAACATCCTGGCATCCCCAAGATCGTATTTCGGTCCATACCCGTTTTCATGCAGAAGTGCATTGTAAGCTGCATAAAGGGCATCAATGGTGTCCAGAAGCCCCGCAAGATGGTAGTTTAAGCTTCCCCGCCAGACAAAGGTATAACGGTTGGCGTTTGCTTCTATTTTAGTGCCATCGATAAAAAGCTCTCTGAGTGTGAGCAGGCCTTCCTTTTTCAAACGGCGCAGGAACTGGTAATTCAGTTCATCCAGGATCTCACCGGTCAGTTTTTTCCCCTTAAAATCATAAAAAGCATCCCGCCTGGGTCTCTGGCCTTTGGTCAGCCAGATGAATGCCAGGTCCCGTTCACACAGTTCCACGATCCGGTCAACGGCCCGGATGCCACGCATGTTTGCGTAGGTAACAACAGCATACAGCATGATTGGATTGTACCCGGTTCTTCCCTGGTCTGAACAACAGGCCAGCAGGCCTGAAAAATCCAATTCCTCCATTACTTTTTTCAGGGTATAGACAGGATCGTCGTCGGGTAAATGCAATTCGAAGAAGCTGAAGTTAATTTTCTGTTGCCCAAAATCAAAAAAGTCGTTATAATAATCTTGTTTAAGCATAGTTCCATTATAACATGGAACGGGGAAAAGATGGTTGTCGTTAGCCATCTTTTTCTCTTTTTTATGAAAAAATTTCAGGGTCGGTTGTGACTCACATAAGTCACAGCCGGCCCTGTTTTAGACTATCTATTTCCCGACAGCCCCTTTTTTCAGTTATACAGTAAGAATTATGTTTTGAGGATACAAATATTGTGTATCCTATGATTAAGCTAGTGTTTATCAGCCAGTATATGACAGTTATTGAAACAACTATATACGGGGACCGTATGTACTGTGGTGTTGGAAGACTGAATTTTTCCACCGTCCCTGACTCAATTTTATAAGAACGACTGTGTAAGGGGAACCAGCTATCTCCCGGCTTCCGCCAGATACACCTCTGCCATATGAACGGCGGCAGCTCCGTCGGAAACGGCGTTCACCACCTGGCGGAGGGGCTTGGTCCGCACATCGCCGATGGCGTAGACGCCGGGAACGCTGGTCTCTGTGGTTTCTCCGGCAGCGATATAGCCCGCCTTATCCAGCTCCAGCTGGCCCTCAAACAGGCTGGTGGAGGGCTTGCGGCCCACGCTCACAAAGATGCCGTCGCAGGGAAGGTCGGTCTCTTCACCTGTGTGGACGTCCTTTAAGCGGATTCCCGTAAGTGTTTCTTTGTGGTGCAGCTCTGTGACCACGCTGTTCCAGCGAAATTCCACATTGGGAGTGTTCTGAAGAAGCTCGTGGTAGATCTTTGTGGCCCGCAGGGTATCCCGGCGGTGGACCAGGATCACCTTCCTGGCGATGCGGCTTAAGATCAGGGCATCTGCCACTGCGGAATTGCCGCCTCCGGCCACCACCACGGTCTTATCCTTGTAAAACATGCCGTCACAGGCGGCACAGTAGGCCACGCCCCGGCCGGTCAGTTCTTTTTCACCGGGAACACCCAGCTCTCTGGGGCTGGCTCCGGTGGCCAGGATCAGGGTCCTTCCGTAAATGGTGCCCTGGGAGGTTTCCACGGCCTTGGGCTGTCCTTCCAGCTTCGCCCGGACCACCTCGGCGTACAGGGTGGAGGCCCCGAACCGTTCTGCCTGCTTCCTCATTTTTTCAGCCAGGGTGTAGCCGTCGATGCCGTCCTCAAAGCCAGGATAATTGTCGATCTGGTGGGTCAGAGCCATCTGGCCTCCGGCGGACAGCTTTTCCACCACAATGGTATCCAGTCCGGCCCGGGCTGCGTAAAGAGCCGCAGTATAGCCTGCGGGGCCTCCGCCAATGATCACAGTATCGTAAACGCGGGAGGGCTCAGGATCACTCGTCTCACTGGCTGCTTCCAGGGAATCCGTTAAGAACTGCTCGATCATGTCCCTGGATTCCGGGACCCGGAGCGTGGCGGCAGCCTTTCCGTCCTTATAAAGCACCAGCGTGGGGATGATCTCAATGCCCTGGCTGTCAGAAAGCTGCTCTTCCTCATCGATGTTGATCTTAGTCACGGGAATGGACCTGCCCCAGGTCTCAGAAACTGCCTCGTAGGCTGCTTCGATCTTCCGGCAGTAGCCGCACCAGGGAGCCCAGTAATCCACCAGGAAGGTCTTTCCGCTCCGGATCATTTCATCAAATTGTTCTCTGTTCATATTCATAGCTGCCATACCGCCAGCTCCTTTCCTTTGTTTGATATCAGTATACCAGGACCTGTCCTGGATTTCCGTGATAAGGTCACAGTTGCGGAAATCCATGGGAGAGACCGGAGGCTGGAGCCTGGTGCTGTCCGGGCAGGGAGGCGGCAGGCGCGGGGGCAGAGCGGATCAGAAGGATGGTGTGCCGGGGAAAGCGGCCTCCAGGCAAAAAAACGGCGGTGCAGCCAGGCTGCATCGCCGTTTCTTCTATGAAATGATCTAGTGGTGCTCTCCGCACTCGTCTGCGTGCTCGTGCTCATGGCAGATGGAGCCGGTGGAGACCAGCTCACCCTTCAGATAGGACTCCACTGCGGCGGTGGCATCGCCCTGTACGCCGACGATGACCTCTACGCCGCGCTCGTTGAAGATATCCACAGCGCCGCCGCCCATGCCGCCGGAAATGATGACCTGTGCTCCATTATCGGCCAGGAAGTTGGGCAGGAAGCCTGGACGGTGTCCTGGATTGGGGACAGAATTGACTGCGGTGATGACTCCGTCTGCGGTGTCGAAGAAAATGAAATTCTCACAATGGCCAAAATGGCCTGCTACGGTGTTTCCCATGGCTGCTACTGCAATTTTCATGATGGTTTCTCCTTTTTCTGATAGATTTTATTTGGTCTGTGAGGGCTTCGGAAAGGCTCCGGAGCCCGTGGCTGTTATAGAAGCCGGCATACGGTATCAAAGATCTTTTTTAAAGCGTCCCGGGCCGGGCAGTCGATGTCCGCCAGGCTTTTTCCCTGATTGATGGCCTCTGACGCATGGTGGTCATAGGGAACGGTTCCGGCAAAGGGGATCCCTTTTTTCTCGCAGAATTCCTGGATGGCCCTGGTATATTCCGGACTCACATCCCATTTGTTGACGCAGACGGCCAGCTTTGTCTGGAAGGTTTCGGCGGTCTTCACCAGCCGCTCCAGATCGCTGAGCCCGGAGCGGCTGGGCTCAGCCACCACCAGGACCAGGTCCATGCCGCTGACGGAGGAGATCACCGGACATCCGATGCCCGGGGAGCCGTCCACGATGGCCAGATCTGTTTCCGGCGCATGCTTCAGCATAGCCATTTTTACCTCTGTCACCAGCTTTCCGGAATTTCCGCGGCCCATTTTCAGAACGGCAGTGGAAAATACGCCGCCATCCATGTAAAGCTCCTTTCGTCCGGCTGCGTCGGGAGCCAGGCGGATGGCCTTCCTGGGACATACGTGTGCGCAGACCCCGCAGCCCTCGCAGGCGTATTCACTGATGGAATAAACTCCGTCCGTCCGGGAGATGGCGTCAAAGCGGCAATGGGCCTGGCAGAGGCCGCAGCCAGTGCATTTTTCTGTGTCCAGGACAGCCTTATCCCCGCCGAGAAAATCAGAGATCTCGGGAGCTCCGGAGATCTCCGTCACCAGGTGGAGGTTGGGGGCGTCCACATCACAGTCGGCCACAGCCTTTGTCCCGGCAAAGCGGACGAAGGCCGCCGCGGTGGTGGTTTTTCCGGTGCCGCCCTTTCCGCTTAAGATCAAAAGACGTTTCATAAGCTGCCTCCGATCGTATGAAGGATATGGGAAAACATTTCCCGGAGCCGGGGATCCTCCCTGGCAACGATACGTCCGTCCGAAGCCATTGCTGCGATCTGGGGATCATAGGGGATCCGGGCCAGGATAGGAAGGCCCTGGTCCCGGCAGAAGCGCTCCAGAGGCTCCCAGGGGGCCTCCTGCTTATTGATGACCACGCCGCTTTTTTTCCCCAGCAGGGAGACGAGCTGGCAGACCATCTGGAAATTGTGGAAGCCAAAGGCTGTGGGCTCGGCCACCAGGATACAGAAATCTGCGTCCATGACGCTTTCCATGACGCTGCAGGCGCTTCCCGGCGGGCAGTCGATGATGGTGAGGCCCTCTGCCTTTTTTAAGGCCTCACGGATCACCGGGACGCCGGAGGCCTCTCCGGGGTTTAAGATACCGGTGACGACGCGGACCGTCTGGCTGTCGCCTGTCTCCAGGATCCCTATGGGCTTTTTCTTTTCAGTAATGGCCTTTTTGGGACATACCAGGCTGCAGCCGCCGCAGCTGTGGCAGACCTCAGAAAAGACCATGGGTTTATCTTTGACATACATAAGGGCATGGAACCGGCAGAACTGGACGCATTCCCGGCAGCCGGTGCATGCTCCGGCATCAAACTCCGGGAGCAGGGAACAGACGGTCTCTGTCACCACATGGTCCGGACGGAAAAACAGGCGTCCGTTGGGCTCCTCCACATCACAGTCGATGTAGACGGCTTTTTCTGCCGCAGCCGCCAGATTGACGGCCACCAAGGTCTTTCCGGCCCCGCCCTTACCGCTTAAGCAGGCGATCTTCATTGTATGCCGTGGTATCCGCCGTGGAACTGGGTCAGCTCCTCCAGACCCCCCCGTTCCATAGCGGCAAGATCGTCCGCAGCGGCTTTATTTGCGGATTTATAGAGCTTCATCCCGGCGGCCTGGAAGACCTCGGCAGCATTCTGGCCGCACCGGACGGTGATCAGTGCATCCGCCTGGCTGTCCACAAGGAACTGGGCCGCCTGGATCCCGGCTCCTCCCTGGGCCTGGGCCGCCGGATTTGGGACGATGGCGTTATTCCCATTTTCCCGGAACAGGAAATAGGGCGCGCGGGCCAGGACGATGCACACGTCCTTTTTATTTTCATCCAATGGGATTGCGATTTTCATGTTCCTCCTCCTCTCTGAGAATTTTCTGGCTGCAGACGTGAAGATGTCTTCTGCATCCGCCGCAGCCGCAGGCTTTTTCGTTTCCGTCGCAGAGCTGGTAAGCCCCCCCCTCGATCCGGAGGGGAAGTCCATTGACCAGTGCTTCCGCCAGTTTTTTCCTGGCGGAATTGTAGATCATCTGGACCGTGGTCCTGGCCACCTGCATATAAGCACTGCACTCCTCCTGGGAAAGCCCCTGTTGGTCAATGAGACGGATGGCTTCGTATTCATCCACGTTAAGGACCACGGCCGGTCCGCAGGGCGGAGGCCCCAGAGGGTGGAATTCCTGGATCCGGGGCAGCTGACATACTTTTCTGCATTTTCTTGGTCTTGGTATGATATCCACCTCCTCATATGATAGCTGTTTTCTTTCTGTTCTCAGTATACAACGATAAATGGCATATGTCAAGAATGTAACTGACATATGCCATTAAAAAAGTGGAAAAGGGTTTAAACGCGGTGCTTTGCCTGACAGATCAGCTGGGTCATGGTCCCCATGGGACAGTAAACGCACCAGCTTCGGGGCTTGAAAAGGACCATGGCCACCAGGCCAAGGATGGTGGAGGTCAGCATCACGCTGTAAAAGCCAAAGGCAAACTGGGCCGCTCCGGCATGGAGCCGGGTCCCATAATACGCCCAGAGCCAGAAGACCTGGAAGATCCACAGGAGTGCCACCGCCTGCGTGAGATCCCGGACTCCGGAAAAGACCAGGGCGGTGTTAAAAAGCATCTGCATGAACATCACAAGGAAAAAGGCCAGGAAGCCGTATCGGAACCACCGGCTCTTCATCCAGCCGGGAATATCCTTTTTCCGGGAAAGACCGAAGCGTCCGCCCAGGAGGCCCAAAAGCTGCCCTCTGCCGCAGTACCGGTTACAGCAGCCCTTGGCACCGGAGACCATGGAAATGCTCAGAGAGATAAAGAAGCAGAGCAGTCCCAGCCAGGCGGCCATGATATTGAAAAAGCCCAGGGCCAGATATGCCAGGGACAGGATCCAGAGATAGTCGTACCATTTTTTCTTCATGTTCACCGTGCCGCCTCCCGGATCGTGATGACGCTGGCCGGACATTCCTTTGCGCACCTGCCGCAGCCTACGCATTTTCCCATGTCCACCTGGGCCATGATCCCATGGAAGATCTGGATGGCGTCCATGGGACAGACCTTGGCGCAGCAGCCGCAGGCCACGCAGCTTTTCTGGTCCACATAGGCTTTTCTGTGATGTGGTCACGGACGGGATATTAAGATTTTTGTCGCTTGCATTCCGAAAGATTCCGTGCCATACTTGTACCATACATTTTTATGGACATGATCTGGAGGGACTTGATATGAAGCGTGGGATGAGACTGGCATGGGGACTTCTGGCGTCGGCTGCGGTGGCGGCCATGACGGCCTGCGGGAGCCGGGATGCCGGAGATATGGATAAAACAGCGGCCGGGACCACTGGCCAGATGCAGTCAGAGGAAGCAGAAACGGCGGTCTCCGAAGAGGAGGCTTTGGAGGACAGGATGCTTACAGTGGCTGTGTTTGAGGATACGGGAACCTTAAACCCGTATACGGGAGAAAGCCCGGCCTATGCCCTGGACTGGGTCTATGAGGGGCTGACGGCCATGGAGAACGGCGTTCCGGTGCCGGAGCTGGCCAGGGAGTGGGAGATATCCGGCGATGGGCTCACTTACACCTTTCATCTGCGGCCGGACGTAAAATTTTCCGACGGGAGCCCGTTTACAGCGGAAAATGCCAAAAGAAATATGGATCTGGTCCTGGGACACAGGGAATATTATCCATATCTGCCGTCCCTGGCGGCGGTCAGCTCTGTGGAGGCCGCAGACGAGACGACGCTTACGGTACATTTAACGGCTCCGGCCCCGTCCCTTCTGAATGACCTGGCCGGAAGCTATCCCTTCGGGATGATGGGTGACGAAGGCTTTGCGGCTGAGGGCGATGTTTATCAGAGTGCGGGAGCTTTGGCGGAGCCGGAAGAGGAAAATGGTTTTTCCACCCTGGGTACCGGGATGTGGAAGCTGAAAACGTACGTGGAGGGCGAATATTCCGTTTTTGAGCGCAATGAGGCCTACTGGGGAGAAAAGCCGGGCTTCCGGTATTTAAGGACAGTGGTATGCTCCAGCGCAGAAGAGGCCGCTGAGGCCATGAAGGCCGGAGAGGCGGATGTGATGGTGGACTCGGAGCATATCTCACTGGAGCTTTTTAAGGAGCTTGAGGAAGCCGGATTCCAGACAGCATCGGCTCCTTCGTCCAGCATTTCTGTGCTGAACCTGAATACAGCGGGGCCGGTGACGGGAGATAAGGTGGTGCGCCTGGCCCTGGAGTACGCCGCAGGCCGTGAGGAGATCTCGGAAAAGGTCTATGGAGGGCTCCAGGAACCGGCGGGTTCCTATTTTTCCTGGAGGGTGCCCGGAACGGACGTGGGGATCGCTCCCTATGGCCAGGATCTGGAGGAGGCAGGAAGGATCCTGGAGGAAGCAGGCTGGACCTATGCAGAGGGAGAGAATATCCGGTCCAAAAACGGCCAGCGGCTGGAGCTCCGGCTGGTATACGACGATTCCATTGCCGGAAACGGTCAAGTGGGAGAGATGTTAAAGGCCCAGTATGAAGCGGCCGGGATCCAGGTGGATCTGGTTCCCCAGACGGGAGCGGCTTATGAGGAAAGCTGGCAGTCGGGCCAGTTCGACCTTCTGCTTTCCAGGACCTGGGGGATCCCTTATGAACCCTATGGCAGCTTTTTCTGTATGGCGTCTCCGGGGGATAAGTTCCATCTGGTACAGAGCGGAATGAGCGGAAAGCGGGAGCTGGATGTGATCATGCGGGACACCCTGGTACAGAACGACGGGGAACGGATGAAGGAGGACATGGCCTACATTATGGAAAGCCTCCATAATGAAGCCGTATATGTGCCTCTGACGGAGGTCGTAAGCCTGGCCGTATACAGGGAAGGACTTTCCGGTCCGGACATGGATTCTGCCCGGGGCGGCCTGGGGATCGGGGCCATGGAACCTCTGGAGCCGTAGAGCCCTGGCAATGGACGGAGAAATGGGAAACGGCAGTCCGGCGTGTGAAGTACAGGAGAAAAAGGAAAGGATATGAGTCATGGAGAGAGAAGATGAGGAGAGACGGCTGAGGAGGGAAATGCGGCGGATCAAAAGAAAAAAGGAGGAGCGGATCCGCCAGCTGATCCTGGCAGGCTTTTTTACGGCGGCGTCTGTGATCATTCTGGCAGCGGTGATCGTGCTGTTTAAAAATGTATTCCAGAAAAAACAGGTGGATCCGGGGGAGGTGCAGGTGCCGGAGTATGTGCAGGTGGACCTTCTGACTCCCAATCCGTATTCCAGGCCCCAGAAGCCGCTGGAGGAGGTCCGGGGGATCGTGGTCCATTATGTGGCAAATCCATGCAGCACGGCCAGGGAAAACAGGAGCTATTTTGAGCAGCTGAAGGACCAGACCGGGGAAAACGCCACATCAGCCAGCAGCCACTTTGTGATCGGGCTGGAGGGAGAGGTGGTCCAGTGTGTTCCCCTTACGGAGGTGGCCTATGCGTCCAACCACAGAAACAGCGATACCATTTCCATTGAGTGCTGCCATCCCGATGAGACGGGGAAGTTTTACGACAGTACATATGAGTCCCTGGTGGAGCTGTGTGCGTATTTTTGTACGGAATTTAAGCTGAAGCCCGAGGACGTGATCCGCCACTATGACGTGACGGGAAAGATCTGTCCCAAATATTTTGTGGACCATGAGGATGCCTGGGAGCAGTTCCACAAGGATGTGGAGCAGGCAATGAAGAAAAAATAGGACCAGGCTCACAGGGGATAAAATACAGGCTTTCTCTGGTGGTAGACGGTATAAAACCGGAAGCCGCAGGACTTCAGGATCTCAGCGGTCTGGGGAAAGAAGCCGCCCACCTGTCCAGGAGTATGGGCGTCGGAGCCCACGGTCAGGAGCTCTCCGCCCAGCTCCCGGTAGCGCAGGAGGATCTCCTCCTGGGGATGGGGGTGGCCCAGGCCGTATTTGAAGCCGGCCGTGTTGCATTCCAGGGCCTTTCCCCGGTGGATCAGGGTCTTTAAGATCTCGTCGATGATGTCCATGTAATCCCTGGGATCATAATTTTCATTGCGGACCGGGCCATAGCGGACGATGTAATCCAGATGGCCCAGGCTGTCAAAGCAGTCCAGGGTCCGGATCCGGGCCAGGGTGGATTCAAAGTACCGGAAATAGGAGGCGTATTCGCTGCGGCCTTGGTAGCAGGCCGGATCGTAGACGTCCAGACCGTCCAGGAAATGGCTGGAGCCGATGATATAATCCACAGGAAGCTCTGCGCCCAGGCGTGTGAGAATGTCCTTCTCCCGGAGCATGAGGCCCAGCTCGATCCCCTTAAGGACGCGGATCTTCCCCTCAAAGGCCTGGACTGTGTCTTCCAGGGCCCGGAGATAGGCGGGCAGATCCAGGGTAAAGTCAATATGGGTCATCTGGGACGAGCCGGGGTCGTGGTGGTCCGTGATACAGATCTCTTTCATGCCCAGTTCCAGGGCTGCCTGGACCTGGGCATTCTGCGGCGCTTTGGAATCGCCGGAAAATTCTGTGTGTACATGACAGTCTGATATCATACTGATTCCTTTCTTATTCCATTTTTCCATGTGTTTCTGATAACAATCCCTTTTCCCAGTAAAACCGTTCCGCTCCGGGATGCAGGGGAATGGGGAGGGCTGAATACATAAACCGGTCTCTTGACATGGCGAAAAGAGAGGGGTGCTGCCGGCCCAGGGAACCGGCGTTTTCATATAGGATGGACGTCAGTTCGTAAACCAGTCCCTCATCCATATCCTGATCCACGCACAGCAGGCATTTGATGCCGAAGGTATCCACGTCCCGGTCCTGTCCCGGGTAGGTTTTGGCCGGGATCACGTCTCTGTAATAAAAATAGTTTTCACTTAGGATGGAGTCCAGCTCCTGGTCTGTATATCGGAGGATCGTGCAGGGCATGGCGTCAGCCAGCTGGGAAAAGCCGCTGATTGGAACGCCGGCAAACCCGTGGACCGCATCCAGGGAACCGCTGAGGATCCCTTCAGAGCCGGAGCCCAGGCCATCATTTTTCAGGATCGAGTTGGTTTCTGTGATGCCGGCTGCGTCCAGGACGATCCTGGCGGAAAGCGCCGTGGAGGAATCCTGGGGGCCAATGGCGATCCGCCTGCCCTTCAGCTCATGGATATAGGAGATCCCCAGCGAAGAGGGGGCGATCCAGTTGGAGAGGCTGGGATATACGGCGGCAATGACCCGCAGGTCCCGGCAGGGAGCGCCTTCAAACTCCTGCTGACCGTTTAAGGCTGCGTAAGCCACGTCTCCGCTCACAAGCCCCAGATCGATCTCTCCGTTCTGCAGGGCCAGCGCGTTGGAGACGGAGCCCTCGGAGGCGCTGAGGTTGACGGTGATGGAGGCATCAGCCTGGCTGATGGCCTGGGCGATGGCCTTTCCCACCGGGTACATAGTTCCTCCGCTGTCGGCAGTGCCGATGGTGAGGATGCGGAGACGGTCGGCTGGCTGGTCCTCCGATGGCTCGGGAGATGCCAGGGAAGCGGTCCTGCAGCCGGAGACAGCCAGGGAAAATACAGTAACTGCCGCGAAGGCGGCAAAAAAATGTCTGATCATTCGTCTACACCATTCCATTTCTCAAACGGATCTCAAAGCAAAGCTGCTTTCATCATAACACGGAAGCCGCCGGAGATACAACCGGTTTTTTGAAACTGTTTGGCCGGGGCTCTGGCCGGCACCGTGCAAAAAGAAGCAGGCCGGCAGTTGGGGGCTGCCGGCCTGTCTTTAAAAAGGGAAGGTAAACTGTAAAACGAATACAGGAAAATGTCAAATTACGATCAGCCTTTAAAGAGGCCGCCAAAGAGTGATAAGAAAATGGGATTATAAATATCGTCAATGATAACGGCAAAGGACGGATATAATACCCATGCGATGTTGTGCCAGCCGTACTGGTCCATCAGGGCCTTCTCGTTGGCGACGGCGTTGGATCCGGAACCGCAGCCCCAGCCGATGTTTCCGGCTGTCATAACGGCTGCGCCGTAATCGCGGCCAAACAGGTTAAAGGATACAAAGATCCCGAACAGTGCCATGAAGATACCCTGGGCAATGAGGATGATGCTCATCTGCCCGGCCACAGGAGCCAGCTTTGTGAAATCGGTGGTCATCAGGACCAGAGCCAGGTAAAGCTCCAGGAACATATGCTCGATGGCGTCTACCTCAGGTACATAGAATTTAATGCCGGCAGCCTCCATGACGTTTCTGGCAATGGCACCTGCGAACAGGCAGCCGATGAATTTCGGCATTTCGATCATGGGGATGTTGTCCAGCAGGCAGTAGATAGGCATGCCAAGGGCTGCGAGAAGCAGAGTCAGGGCAAACATCATGATCATTTTTGTATTGTTTAATTCCGGAACCTTTCCGGTGGCCGCTGCCTCCGGCTTATCGTTGGGGTCAGACTTCAGACCGTGCTTTGCGATCAGGAAGGCTGCCACAGGTCCGCCGATCAGGGAGCCCATGATATTTCCCATGGTACCGGCCGCAACGCCGATGGTGGTGGCGTCGGGAGCTCCCCAGCCTTCAAAAATGGGGCCGAAGGCGGCCGCTGTGCCTACGCCGCCGGACATAGCGGCAGAAGAGCACTGGAGAGCCAGAAGCGGATGCATTCCCAGAAGCTGGCTCAAGGCGTAGCCCAGGAGATCCTGGCATGTGATGAGGAGACATGCCGCGAAGGCGATCATCACACAGAGCTTTCCTCCGGCATGGCGGAGCATTTTTGCACTGAAGCCAAAGCCTACACATAAGAAGAAGATATTCTGGGTCAGATCCTTCATCAGGGAAGCGTCAAAGGAAATATCCACGATGCCCATGCCCTTGATCAGGGAGACCAGGATGGAAAAGATAATACCGGAAACCACTGGAGCCGGGATCGCGTACTTTCTTAAAGGTGCGGAGCGCGCCACAATGGCACGCCCCAGAAAGATGACGATGGCTGCGAAACCGAGCGTGCATAAATATTCAAACTTGAACGATGCAGCAGCTCCGTCGGCAGCCGGCGTGTAGGTGCCGAAATAACTGATAATGTCTGCCATAATTAAGATCCTCCAATCTTTTTTTATAAACATAAACAATTTATAAAAAAAGTATAAATTGCCGTGGAGGAAAAGTCAATTTTAGTAAGTATGTAACAGACTTTCGTAAGTTTCGTAGTCCCGCCGGCCTTAAAGCGTATAATTCCGGCGGCCCAGGCTGTACTGAATGGACGGCCTGCCTCCGGTCTTATAGTCAATGGAGCTGACGATCTCTCCGATATCCACCAGATAATTCATATACCGGCGGATGGTGATCCGGGACAGATGGATCTGCTTCGCGATCTGTTCGCTGGTAAAGAGACCCTCCGGATGCTCCGCAAGGAACCGGCGGATCATGTTCAGAGTCGCTTCATTGAGTCCCTTGGAAAGCTGGGGGACAGAATCTGCCGCAGGATCGGGCCCGGCAAAGAGCTGGTCGATGGCATTCTGGCTCAGGCTGGGCCTGGCGCCCCGCAGATATTCCTGCTGGGCGGCGAACCGCTCCAGGGCCGTCCGGAACCTGGCGTATTCAAAGGGCTTTACCAGATAATCCAGAACGCCCCTGCTTAAAAGCGAGCGGACGATATCGGTGTCATTGGCGGAGGTGACCATGATGATTGCAGGAGTTTTTCCCATGGCATGGAGCCGGTCGATGAATACATCCCCGTTCATAAGGGGAGTATAATAATCCAGGATGATCAGGTCCGTTGTATGGTCCTTCAGGTATTCCAGAGCCTCAGTGCCGCTTTTAAAGACGCGGTCTGTCTGGAACGAGGGGGTGGCTTCCACATACTGCCGGTTGATGGAGGCCACCATCGGGTCGTCTTCAATGATCATGACGTGATACATCATTGGTATTCCTTTCTTGTAAAAGTGAGAGTGAAGCAGGTACCTTCGCCCTCCTCGGTGTCGATGGAGATCTCTCCGCCGCAGCGGTCCACGATCTGACGGACCAGGTGGAGACCTGTGCCCCGGCCTTCTCCTTTAGTAGAAAAACCGTTGTCAAAGATCCGCTCCAGGACCGGCGCCGGGATCCCGCGGCCCGTATCCGCACAGGTGATGACTGTGCCTTCGGTGCTGGCGTAGATCCCCAGGGTGATCTCGCGGATCTCCTTTTTGGAGCCATGGAGCTCCTCGATGGCATTTTCCAGGAGATTTCCCACGAGGGTCACACAGTCGCCCACGTCCATGACCAGATCCTTTCCCATGCAGCGGCTGTCGGGAGACACGGTGAGCAGGATCCCCAGCTCTGCGGCGTGCATCATCTTGCCTACCACAAGGGCACAGATCTGATGGACACGGAGGCAGTCGGCGGTCTGACGGATAGCCTGGCTGGATACCAGGCTGCTGTTTGTAATGAAGGTGATGGCCTGCTGGGTCTGGCCGGTCTGGAGATAGCCAAGGATCACATGGAGCTTATTCAGAAATTCATGATTGAAGGCCCGCAGGGTGTCCAGCATGGACCTGGCGCCGGACAGCTCGTCTGACAGGGTCTCCACCTCATAGCGGTCATTGAGGATCGTAAGGACGCCCTGGATCTTCGGGAGATTCCCAATGGGGATCTCACTGCAGATCAGGGGATGCCCGGAAAGAGAGCAGCCCTGTCCCATGACCGGACTTCCTGTTTTCAGGATCTCCTGGGCTCTGGTGGCCGGGAACAGCCGGCCGATGGGCTGGCCCAGCGGCTCCTCCCCTGGAGGGAACAGGGCCCTTGCGGGCTGATTGGCAAAGACCACCGTACCGGTGAGATCAGAGGCGAGGATCCCCTCCTCCATGGCATTGAGCACCGTATCCTGGCGCAGGTAAAGCCTCAGGAGTTCCTGGGGGTGATACCCCATAAGGGAGGAGCGCAGGAGCCGCACCGTGCCGTGGGAGAGCAGAAAACTGACTACCAGCATGACGACCAGCACAGCCGCGTAAACGGAAAAGATCTGCCGGGACTGCTCGGCGATATAGGTGGAAAACGCTGAGGCCATGACAAAGCCGGATATGGCGCCGTCGTTGCCCACGACCGCGTGAAAGGCCCGGCGCTGGGTTCCGTGGGTACCGATCCCAGTGGTGATATAAGGACCGCTGCCGGAAAGCACCGCCTGCTCCTCGCCGTTTATGAGGCTTTCTCCGGATTCCCGGCGGGTCGTATGGTAAAACCGCAGGAGGTTCCTGTCGTAGATGGCGATGACATTCAGATCGGGAAAGTTTTCATGGAGCCCGTCCAGAGCTGCTGCGGTTTCCCTGTCCGGATAGCCGGAATCCAGCATGTGGATCACCTGGTCCATGGAGGCGGCGTAGGCGGCCACCCCGCTGATCAGGGAATCGATCTCCGCCTTCCGTCTGTTTACGTTATAAAACAGGCTGATCCCCAGGGAGAGCACCAGAAGACAGGCGGAAACAGAGAAAAAGCTGAGAAATAATTGTTTTTCTAAAGACAATTTTTTGAACTTCGGAAGCATGGATCATGCCTTTCTTATTTGAAAAAAGAGGATATTTTTCTATGTATCACCAGTATAAGGAAAAAAGCAGCAAGTTGCAAGAAAAAACAAGAAGTTATTTCGAAAAAAAAGTCTTGCAATTTCCCGAAGAGTCATATATAATACATGCTAAATTGATTAATATTTAACAATCGAGGCTGAAATAACAGCGATCATTTTAGGAGGAATGAAAATATGGCAGTTAAAGTAGCAATTAATGGCTTTGGCCGTATCGGCCGTCTTGCTTTCAGACAGATGTTCGGCGCAGAGGGATTTGAGATCGTTGCCATCAACGACTTAACTTCTCCGGAAATGCTGGCACACTTATTAAAATACGACTCCACCCAGGGCAGATACGCACTGGCAGATACGGTTTCCTTCGGCGAGGATTCCATCACCGTTGACGGAAAAGAGATCAAGATCTACGCAAAGGCCAACGCAGCAGAGCTTCCGTGGGGCGAGCTGGGCGTAGACGTAGTGTTAGAGTGCACAGGCTTCTACACCTCCAAAGCAAAAGCACAGGCTCATATCGATGCAGGCGCTAAGCACGTGATCATCTCCGCTCCGGCAGGAAACGATCTCCCGACCATCGTTTACAACGTAAACCACGACCAGTTAAGCAAGGATGATCACATCATCTCCGCTGCTTCCTGTACGACCAACTGCCTGGCACCCATGGCAAAGGCATTAAACGATGCTTACCCGATCCAGTCCGGTATCATGTGCACCATCCACGCCTACACCGGCGATCAGATGACTCTGGACGGACCGCAGAGAAAGGGCGACAAGAGAAGAAGCCGTGCGGCTGCCATCAATATCGTTCCCAACAGCACAGGCGCTGCAAAGGCCATCGGTCTTGTTATTCCGGAATTAAACGGCAAGCTCATCGGTTCCGCACAGCGTGTTCCGACCCCGACCGGATCCACAACGATCTTAACAGCCGTTGTTAAGGGACAGCCCACAAAGGAATCCATCAATGAGGCTATGAAGGCTGCTGCCAACGAGTCCTTCGGCTACAATACAGACGAGATCGTTTCCAGCGATATCATCGGCATGAAGTACGGCTCCCTGTTCGATGCGACCCAGACCATGGTCCTTCCCATCGACGAGAATACTTCTGAGGTTCAGGTGGTTTCCTGGTACGATAACGAAAATTCCTACACAAGCCAGATGGTACGTACCATCAAGCACTTCGGTAAATTACTGAACGCTTAATTCTGGCTGGTTTTGACTCACTTAGGGTCCGGTCTGGAATGGACCGGACCCATTTTTTATGATATAATGGAATCATCGGAAAAATAAGGAGGAATGGAACATGGCTTTAAATAAGAAGACCATCGACGACATCAACGTAAAAGGCAGAAGAGTCCTGGTGCGCTGCGACTTCAACGTACCGTTAAAAGATGGTGCGATCACCGATGAGACAAGGATCGTGGCAGCTCTTCCCACCATTAAAAAATTAATGAACGACGGCGGAAGGGTGATCCTCTGCTCCCATCTGGGCAAGGTAAAGAACGGCCCCAACGAGGGCGAGTCCCTGGCTCCTGTGGCAAAGAGCCTTTCTGAAAAGTTAGGAAAAGAGGTCGTATTCGTAAACGACTACCATGTAACCGGAGAAGCTGCTGCAAAGGCAGTAGAGGCCATGAAGGACGGCGACGTGATCTTACTCCAGAATACCCGTTTCCGCGGCGCTGAGGAGACAAAAAACGGCGAGGGATTCAGCCGTGAGCTGGCAGACCTGGCAGACGATTATGTATGCGATGCCTTCGGTTCTTCCCACCGCGCCCATGCGTCTGTGGCCGGCGTTACAAAATTCATCACAGAAAAGGGCGGCTCCAATGCAGTGGGCTATCTGATGCAGAAGGAGATCGAATTCCTTGGAAACGCCGTTGAGAATCCGGTGCGTCCCTTCGTTGCCATCTTAGGCGGCGCAAAGGTTGCCGACAAGTTAAACGTAATTTCCAATTTACTGGAAAAATGCGATACACTGATCATCGGCGGCGGCATGGCCTACACCTTCTTAAAGGCCCAGGGCAAAGAGATCGGAAATTCCCTGGTGGATGATTCAAAGCTGGACTACTGTAAGGAAATGATGGAAAAGGCAGAGAAGCTGGGCAAGAAGCTGCTCCTTCCAGTGGATACCACTGTGGTTTCCGCATTCCCCAGTCCCATTGACGCACCGGTTGACGTGGAATACGTTTCCACAGATGCCATTCCCGCAGATAAAGAGGGCGTGGACATCGGACCGGAGACATGCAGGATCTACAGCGATGCTGTAAAGAATGCGAAGACCGTAGTATGGAACGGACCCATGGGCGTATTCGAGAACCCGACCCTGGCAGCCGGGACCATTGCTGTGGCCAGAGCCCTGGCTGAGACAGACGCCACCACCATCATCGGCGGCGGCGATTCTGCAGCGGCTGTGAACCAGCTTGGCTTCGGGGACAAGATGACCCACATCTCCACCGGCGGTGGCGCATCCTTGGAGTTCCTGGAAGGAAAGGCACTTCCTGGAGTCGTAGCAGCCGACGATAAGTAGGCCGGGAAAAAAACGGATTTTACGATGGGGACCACCCGTGAAAGACACCTGACGCATCGGAGCCTGAGACGGCCGATGCGCGTATAGGAAGGGTATGGATCAAGGAGGATAAATAAAATGGCAAGAAGAAAGATCATCGCCGGAAACTGGAAAATGAACATGACTCCCACAGAGGCAGCGGCCCTGGTGGAGACCTTAAAGCCCCTGGTAAAAACAGAAGAGGCTGACGTGGTGTTCTGCGTTCCGGCCATCGATATCATTCCGGTGGTAAAGGCCTGCGAAGGCACCAATATCGCCGTTGGAGCAGAAAATATGTACTTTGAGGAAAAAGGGGCATTCACTGGAGAGATCTCTCCCAGTATGCTTACCGATGCCGGTGTGAAATATGTGATCATTGGCCACTCTGAGAGAAGGGAATACTTCGCAGAGACCGACGAGACGGTTAATAAGAAGGTATTAAAGGCCTTTGAGCACGGCCTGACTCCCATCATCTGCTGCGGTGAGACTCTGACCCAGAGGGAACAGGGCATCACCCTAGACTTGATCCGCAAGCAGGTGAAGATCGCATTCCAGAATGTGACTGCAGATCAGGCAAAGACGGCAGTGATCGCTTATGAGCCCATCTGGGCCATTGGAACCGGAAAGACTGCCACCACAGAGCAGGCAGAAGAGGTTTGCGCAGCGATCCGTGCCTGCATCGGCGAGGTTTATGATGAGGCGACGGCAGAGGCGATCCGTATCCAGTACGGCGGTTCTGTGAATGCAGGAAATGCAGCTGAGCTGTTTGCACAGAAGGATATCGACGGAGGCCTTGTGGGCGGCGCTTCCTTAAAGGCAGATTTTGGAAAGATCGTAAATTATAAATAGCCCGGAAACTAAAATACCAGGACCTGGGAGCAGAATTCGGCCATAAAATCAATGGATTCCTTCCTCCCGCCCTGGAACCAGCGGACCACAATGGTGGAGAACGCGCCTTCCCATGCCAGATACCGGTACAGGGAGGCCGGCTCCCCATCGTGGTCTTTTTTTACGAGAGAATAGGAAGATGTGAAGGCGGAGGTATTGAGCATATGCGCCTCCAGGAGAAGTCCGAACAGCATGGCGTGGTCCCATATGTCCTGGAAAAAGCAGCGGTACCAGAGGACTGGATCCTTCTGGAAGGTGGGATCGGAGAAGGAGGCAGACAGACTGTCGATAAAAGAGCGGCATACCTCGTTCAGGATCTCTTCCTTGGATTCATAATTGCGGTAAAAGGCTGTCCGGGAAACACCGGAACGGCGGACCAGCTCGGTGATGGTGATCTTTTCAAAGGGCTTCTGGCTCATGAGCTGGATCAGGGCGGTCTGGAGGCATTCCTTGGTGACCTTATTGGCTTCCTTATTAGATAGGTTTTTCATACGGTCTCCTTTTCTGGCTCTGGGGACGAGGTTACAAAAAACGTATATTTTGTACAGGCATGAAAAAGAAACATTGACGGCCCCCAGCTATGATGTTACAGTTGTTACAGTAAGTTGGACGACACAAATGTATCATAGTGTATTATAATTGTCAATGAAAGGGAAGGAAAATAGAAATTTATGAAGCCAGTGGGGATTATAACAGACAGCTGCAGCGGAATCAGTCAGAAGGAGGCGTCGGAGCGGGGGATATTTGTTCTGCCCATGCCGTTTTATATTGAAGGCCATTGCCTGTATGAGGGCGTAGACCTGGACAGGGATGAGTTTCTGGAAAAATTAAAGGAAGGAGCAGACGTCTCCACTTCCCAGCCGTCTCCGGCGGAGGTGACGGCTTTATGGGACCGGGTTCTGTCTGAGTATGAAAAGGTGTTGTATATGCCCATCAGCAGCGGACTCAGCGGCTCCTGCGAGACGGCATATGCCCTGACCCGGGACGAGAAGTATGAGAGGAGAGTCCTGGTGGTGGACCACGGCCAGGTGGCGACGCCTCTGCACCGTATGGTCCTGGACGCGCTGGAGCTGGTGGAAAAGGGGTATACGGCTGAAGAGATCCGGGAGCTTTTGGAGCGGGCATCGGACCAGATGATGATCTATATCGGCGTCCAGACGCTGGAGTATCTGAAAAAAGGAGGACGGATCACTCCGGCAGCAGCAGCCTTAGGCGCTGTGTTCAACATTAAGCCGGTCCTTAAGCTGGCCACGGGGAAGCTGGATTCCTTTAAAAAGTGCCACGGCTTTTTAAAAGCCAGAAAAATCATGATCGAAGCCATGAAGCGTGAGATCGAAACCAGGTTCCAGGAGGCATATGAGGCCGGGGCTGTCCATATCCTGGCGGCTTCCAGTGCATCAGAGGCAGAAACAGAAAGCTGGGTAAAGGAGATCGAGGCTGCATTTCCAGGAAAGCAGGTGATGTGCGATCCCCTGTCCCTGGGTGTCAGCTGCCACATCGGACCGGGGGGGCTGGGGATCGGCTGTGCCGTGAAGCCAGATTACGGAACGGTCCGCAGGAAAGAGGGATGAGTATGCGTGCAGAGCAGAAAACAGATGTAAAAAACAGCGTGGGCCGCATGGCCTTCGTGATCCTTTCGGTACTGATCCAGGCAGGCTGGATCCTTTTGATCGTCCTGCGGCTGAACCGGTATTCCTGGCTCATCGCACTGATCTCCACCATCGCTGCCCTGGTGGTGGTGCTGCGGATCTATGCTTCCAGGGAAAATTCCGCCTATAAGATCCTATGGATCATGCTGATCCTGGCGGTTCCTGTCATGGGACTGTGTCTGTATCTGCTTTTAGGCCATTCCATGGTCCTGCGGTTCATGACAAAGCGCCATGGGGAGATCAAGGGAAAGCTGGCGGATCTGATCGCCCAGGATCCAAAGGTCCTGGAGGAGATGGATGGCCAGGACCGGGCTGTGGCCAACCAGTCCCGGTATATCAGCAATTTTGGAAAATATCCAGTATACCGGAATACGGACGTGGAGTTTTACGGCGATGCCTCCGACGGGCTGGAGGCCCAGAAAAAGGCCCTTTCAGAGGCAGAGACCTTTATCTTCATGGAATACCATGCCATTGAGGACAGCACCTCCTTTGCGGGGATCCGGGAGATCCTGGCCCGTAAGGTAAAGGAAGGGGTGGAGGTACGTCTCCTGTACGACGACGTGGGAAGCGTGGGCTTCATCAGCCCCGAATTCATTAAACGGATGGAGGCCGACGGGATCCAGTGCCGGGTATTTAACCCCATGGTGCCCATGCTTCATGTGTTCATGAACAACCGGGATCACCGGAAGATCACAGTGGTGGACGGACAGGTGGGCTTCACCGGAGGCTATAATCTGGCGGATGAGTATTTCAATCTGACAAGCCCCTACGGCCACTGGAAGGATACGGGCGTCCGGCTGGAGGGCGACGCCGTAAAGAATCTGACGGTTCTGTTCCTGGAAATGTGGAATTCCGTGAAGGTGACAGATACGGATTTTGCCAGGTATCTGCCGGATCCCGGTTATACGGCAAAGGGCCGCGGCTTTGTACAGCCCTACGGCGACAATCCCCTGGACGGCGAGCCTGTGGGTGAGAACGTATACATGAACGTGATAAAGAATGCCAAGGATTATGTATACTTTACGACGCCCTATCTGATCGTCAGCGACGAGCTGGGCCGGGAGCTGAGGCTGGCTGCCAAGCGCGGCGTGGACGTGCGGCTCATTACACCGGGGATCCCGGATAAAAAGGCGGTGTTCCAGGTGACCCGGTCCTACTATGCGGGACTGGTGCGGGACGGCGTCCGGATCTATGAATATACGCCGGGCTTCATCCACGCCAAGCAGTGCGTCTGCGACGGGGAGACAGCGGTGGTGGGGACCATCAACCTGGATTACAGGAGTCTGTACCTGCATTTTGAAAACGGCGTATTCCTCTATGACTGCGAGGCCATAAAGGATATCCGGGCCGATTTCGACGGGCTTTTCCCCGTCTGCCAGGAGGTAACGGAGGAATACAGGAGCGGCCGCTCGGCGGTCTTAAGGATCGGCCAGTGTATCCTGCGGCTGGCGGCTCCGTTGTTATAAAACAGGAACAGTCCGGCTGTTCTCTGACGGAAAATCGGAGAGCAGCCGGGTTGTTTTTTTAAAAACCCATGCTAGAATAATAGCTATCAGAAAAAAAGGGGAATAAAAAGAATGGCTTCACTGAAGAAATTATTTGCACCCGTGGATATGACAGCGGGGAAACCATGGAAAAACATTGCGCTTTTTACGATCCCGATGATCATCGGAAACATCGCGCAGCAGCTTTATAACACCGTAGACAGCATCGTCGTGGGAAAATTTGTGGGAGACAACGCCCTGGCGGCTGTGGGCAGCGCCAGTCCCATTTTTAACATGCTGCTGGTGCTTTTCATCGGGATCTCGGTGGGGACCAGCGTCATGGTCTCCCAGTATTTCGGAGCCAGGGACAGGGAGCAGCTTTCCAGGACCATCGGCTGCTGTGTGACTCTGACGGCGGCCGCTTCGGTATTCATTATGATCGTGGGCTCCCTTGTGGTCCGGCCGCTGCTGGAGCTTTTACATACGCCGGCCAGCATCATCGACTGGTGCGCGTCCTATCTGACCGTCTTGTTCTACGGGATCGCCGGTGTGGCTTATTATAATATCCTGGGAGGCGTCCTCCGGGGACTGGGGGATTCCGTTTCCGCACTGGTATACCTGCTGGTGGCTACGGTCATCAACATCGTCCTGGACGTGTGGTTCGTCGCAGGCCTGGGCCTGGGAGTTTTCGGCGTTGCCCTGGCTACGGCCATTGCCCAGGCGGTATCCGCCGTTCTCTGCTTTTTAAAGCTTGCAAGGATGAGCGAGCTTTTTGATATGAAGCCCCGGTATCTGAAGGCACATAAGGACAATGCCCTCAACATCATCCGTCTGGGACTTCCGTCAGGCTTGACCCAGGCCATCTTCTCCCTGGCCATGATCATGGTCCAGTCGCTGACCAACAGCTTTGGGGAGATGCTCATCGCAGCCAACGTGATTATCATGCGTGTAGACGGCTTCGCCATGATGCCCAACTTCTCCTTCGGCACCACCATGACCACCTATGCGGGCCAGAACGTGGGAGCGAAGCAGTACGACCGGGTGGAGCAGGGAGCAAAACAGGGGACCCTCATGGCTATGGGCGTTTCGGCCTCCATTACGGCCTTGATCCTTATATTTGGAAGGTATCTGATGGGGATCTTTACTTCGACCACAGAGCTGGTGGATCTGAGCTTCTATATGATGCGGATTCTGGCTGTTGGCTATATCGCCATGGCGGTGACCCAGAGCCTTTCCGGCGTCATGAGAGGAGCCGGAGACACCATGACGCCCATGTGGATCTCCCTGTTCACCACAGTTGTGATCCGTGTCCCGGTGGCCTATGGGATCTCCTGGCTCACCAGAACGCCGGAGCTTCCCAATGGGCGCAGCGAGTGCGTGTTTATCTCCCTGCTCCTTTCTTGGGTCCTGGGAGCCGTCATGACGGCTGTCTGCTATAAGAGGGGACGCTGGAAAAAGAAAGCGATCCAGTAAAAATGGAGCGAATATACTATATAATATGGAAGGAGACCGTTGACTATGGAATACCGCAGATTTGAAAACACAGTGATCGTCCGCATGGACAGAAACGAGGACCTGTTTGCCGAGCTTAAGAAGGTGGCTCTTAAGGAGAACATAAAACTAGCCAGCATCAGCGCCCTGGGCACCTTCAGCCATATGAATGTGGGAGTTTACGACCTGGACCAGAGAAAATTTGTGGGCAACGACTTTGACGGTATGTTTGAGATCGTTTCCCTCACCGGTACCATCAATACCATGGACGGGGAGTATTACTGCCATCTGCATACGGCGGCCGGAGATAAAAACGGAAACGTGTACGGCGGCCATTTAAGCGCCGGAACCGTGGGAGCTACCTTGGAAATGGTCATCACAGTCATCGACGGGACCGTGGACCGGATCAAAGATCCGGATACGGGGTTAAACATTTTTAAATTCTAAAAGGAATAGAGGCTGGATGGGATCCGGCGGGGCGGAATAAGGAAAAACGCTCCGCCGGATTCTTGACAATGCCAGGGGTTCACGCTATAATACACTGGATGTTAGTATAAAGGGGCAGTTTGCCCTGAATATAAAGGAAGGTATGACGTCATGGCAGATAAGAAACACATTTTGACTTATGCAGGACTGAAAAAATATGAAGATGAGCTTCAGGATCTTAAAGTAAACCGCCGTCGTGAGATCGCCCAGAAGATCAAAGAGGCCAGAGAGCAGGGCGACTTATCCGAGAACGCCGAGTACGATGCAGCCAAGGATGAGCAGAGGGACATCGAGGCCAGGATCGATGAGCTGGAGAAGCTGTTAAAGAATGCAGAAGTCGTTGTTGAGGATGAAGTGAACCTTGACAAGATCAGCATCGGCTGTGTTGTCAAAGTATATGACGTGGAGTTCGAGGAAGAGATGGAGTTTAAGTTAGTTGGTTCCACTGAGGCCAACAGCCTTCAGAACAAGATCTCCAACGAATCTCCTGTGGGCCATGCGCTGATCGGCAGAAAAGTTGGCGACGTGGTGGATGTGGAAACCCAGGCAGGAATGCTCCAGTATAAGGTATTAGATATCAAGAGAGTGGATTAATTACTAAAAGGAGAGAAGAGCAGTGGCAGAGCAGGGAAACCAGAAGAAGGGAAACGGCCAGGAGCAGGATTTAAACCAGCTTCTCAAGGTGCGCCGTGAAAAGTTAGCAGAGCTTCAGGCAAATGGAAAGGATCCGTTCCAGATCACAAAATATGATGTGACTGTGCACAGCACAGACGTAAAAGAGCAGTATGCAGAGTATGAGGGGAAGGAGGTTTCCATCGCAGGACGTATGATGAGCAAGCGTGTGATGGGAAAAGCCTCCTTCTGCAACGTCCAGGATCTGAAGGGAAACATCCAGTGCTATGTATGCCGGGATGACCTGGGCGAGGACACATATAAGGATTTCAAGAAAATGGATATCGGCGATATCGTAGGGATCAAGGGCTTTGTATTTACTACAAAAATGGGCGAGATTTCGATCCATGCCCATTCCGTGACCCTGCTTTCCAAGAGTCTCCAGATCCTTCCGGAGAAATTCCATGGACTGACCAATACGGATATCCGTTACCGCCAGAGATATGTGGACCTGATCATGAACGAGGATGTAAAGGATACCTTCATCAAGCGTTCCAAGATCCTGGCCGCCATCCGTAAATACCTGGCTGACGAGGGCTTTATGGAGGTGGAGACTCCCATGCTGGTATCCAATGCCGGAGGAGCTGCCGCAAGACCCTTTGAGACTCATTTCAATGCCCTGGACGAGGATCTGAAGCTCCGTATTTCCCTGGAGCTTTACTTAAAGAGGCTGATCGTGGGCGGTATGGAGCGCGTGTATGAGATCGGCCGCGTATTCCGTAACGAGGGCCTGGATACAAGACACAATCCGGAGTTCACCTTAATGGAGCTTTACCAGGCATACACCGACTACCATGGCATGATGGATCTGACAGAGAACCTGTACCGCTTTGTAGCCCAGGAGGTCCTGGGGACCACAAAGATCGTTTATAACGGCATTGAAATGGATCTGGGACAGCCCTTTGCCCGTATGACCATGGTGGAAGCTGTTAAGAAATATTCCGGCGTGGACTTTGATGAGATCCATACCCTGGCAGAGGCTAAGGCTGCGGCCAAGGAGCACAACATCGAGGTGAAGGCCCGCCACAAAAAGGGCGATATCTTAAACCTGTTCTTCGAGGAGTTTGTAGAGGAGCACCTGGTACAGCCCACCTTTATCATGGACCACCCGGTGGAGATCTCCCCCCTTACAAAGAAGAAGCCGGAAAATCCAGAGTATACAGAGCGCTTCGAGTTCTTTATGAACGGCTGGGAAATGGCCAACGCGTATTCCGAACTCAACGATCCCATCGATCAGAGAGAGCGCTTTAAGGCCCAGGAGGAGCTGCTGGCCCAGGGAGATGAGGAAGCCAATCACACAGACGAGGACTTCTTAAATGCCCTGGAGATCGGTATGCCTCCCACAGGCGGCATCGGCTTCGGCATCGACCGTATGTGCATGCTGCTGACTGACTCTGCTGCGATCCGCGATGTCCTGCTGTTCCCAACAATGAAGAGTCTGGACGCAGGAAAGAAGGAAGAGAAGAAGGCCGCTTCCTTAGACGCTGCCATGAACCAGGCTGCCGAAGTCCTTGCACAGCAGCTTGAGGCCATGCCGGCAGCAAAGGCAGAGCCGGTGGACTTCTCCAAGGTAAAGATCGAGCCGTTATTCGAGGATCTGGTGGATTTCGATACCTTTGCAAAATCCGATTTCCGCGTAGTGAAGATCGAGGAGTGCGAGGCGGTTCCCAAGTCCAAGAAGCTTCTCAAGTTCATTTTAAACGATGGAACCGACCGGAAGCGCACCATCTTAAGCGGTATCCACGACTACTACGAGCCGGAGGAGCTGGTTGGAAAGACATGTGTGGCCATCACCAACCTGCCTGTGAGGAAGATGATGGGTATTCCCTCCGAGGGCATGCTGATCTCCGCTGTGTACGAGTACGACGGACGGGAAGGACTGAACCTGCTGATGCTGGACGATGCGATCCCGGCAGGAGCAAAGCTGTACTAAGATGATGTAAAGATGTACCGTTTTGCAAAATAAACAGGACGTACTTCATTTGATAAAAAACTGAAAAAAACAGCGATTTACATCAAACTTACATCAATTGATGCAGAAATCGGTGCAAGCAAGAAAAAATCGCATAATTAGTACGATGAATGGGCAATTCCAATCGGGATTGCCCATTTTTAAAACAAACAGAAATACAACTCGGAATTTATGGAGGAGTATATGGACTGGTTAAATGTATTCGGACTGATAATGATTGCAGTCACTATGTAAACGCACCATAGCAAGTACCTGTTCATAAGCTTTATTTTCTGCAATAATAGTTGACCGCTTTGGAGAAGATGTGACAACCCTTGCGTATGATATGACTTCTTCCAGAGTACAGACCGAAGTACCAGCCAGTCCTGCCTTTTTCAGTTGGGTGTCTGGCTTTAATGGCAAGGTACAGATGCTTGCACCGGAAAGTGTAAAAGAACAGTACAGACAGATGATTGCACAAGCCGATGAGGGTATGCAGGAAAGCGAATAATGCAGATTTGAATTATAAGACTATGAAGCGAGGTAGTGGATATGGAAAAAGACCCGTTTAAGGAATATTTGAGGGAGTCTGAACCGGATAAAGCTTATAAGGGGTATGCTTGGAGTACGGCAATCGGACTTCAGGCAGTGGACGGACTCAAACCATCTAAATATTTGATTGATACTGCCATTCAGAACATTGAAGGTAAAATCACGATGAAGGAAGCACAGAGTCTTATTGACAGCTATTATGAAGAAAGACCAGTGCATTTGTCCGATGATGAGCGTACCGAAGAAGCAGATAAGGTTTCATCCCGTATCGCAGAAATTCTTTCTGAAACAGCGTTTTCATTTTCGCCAAACGAATATATCTCTATCCATCGTAAACTCTTTCAGGGTATTTATAAACACGCCGGAAAGATTAGAGATTACAACATCACAAAGAAAGAATGGGTGCTTGATGGAGCAACCGTTATGTACGGTAGTGCGTCCGAACTGAGAGCTACACTTGAATACGATTTTTCGCAGGAGAAAGATTTTAGCTACAAAGGACTTTCAATGGACGAGATTATCCATCATCTTGCGGTATTTGTTTCAAGGTTATGGCAAATCCATATCTTCGGGGAAGGTAATACGAGAACAACGGCAGTGTTCTTCATCAAATACTTAAAGGCGCTTGGGTTCTCTGCAACCAATGATATTTTTGCAGAAAATGCGTGGTATTTCAGAAATGCACTTGTCCGTGCAAACTATACGAACTTGCGAAAAGGTATTCACGAAACAACAGAGTATCTGGAAGCGTTTCTCAGAAATCTACTTTTGAACGAGAAAAATGAGCTTCATAATCGAAATCTTCATATAAGTGGACTTTTGAACGAAGAAAAAGTGGACATTCAAGATACAAAAGTGGATAATGAAAGTGTACTTTCCGAAAAAGGTAGTGATTTCTCGGTAAAAACGACGATTCATATCCATAGACTTTTTGAAAAGTTTGGTTTCGATGAGGTGTTTGGAAGAAGTGCAGTTATGGAACTTCTTGGGCTGAAAGGTTCAGGTGCTTCAAAACTTCTTTCCAATTTAGTGCAGGCAGATATTATTGAGCCAGTATCCGGTCACGGAAAAGGAAGATATAAATTTAAGATGTAATTTGGGCATTGTAGGGGGCTGTCGGTTAATACCGATTTTTTCCCCGGATAACAAAAGAATGAGACAGTCCGCAGAACTCCTGGCTTTTTC